>DATEMI010000629.1:0-5191 GCA_035275665.1 Terriglobales bacterium
ACCATGTCTTTGCCCAATTCAGAGATCCTCCGGTAGGCGTATGAGAAAAAATAAAACTAACAGAAATTGTGCACTGCGCGAGAAGGAAAATATTGAAGCGGCGTAAATTTTCCCGCGGTTTAGGAATGACGCATTGATCGCCCTAGGAATGAGCCATTTTCTTGACCGGCTTGCGGTTGACGGCGATTTCCATGAATGCGCGAGCGGCGCGGCTGAGCGTTTTATCTTTGCGGTGGACCAGGGCCAGATCACGACGGATGGGCGGCTCGACGAAGCTCCGCGCCACCAGCGTACCGGAACGAATTTCGTCGGAGATGTTGGAGCGGGCGATGAATCCGATGCCCACGTCAGCGGCAACGAATCGTTTGAGCAACTCGCTGGAATCCAGTTCCATGGAGACCTGCTGCTTGATCTCGGCTTTCTGGAAGACATCGTCGATGGCTTCGCGTGTTCGGCCTAGTTTTGGAAGGACCAGCGGGTATTTCCCGATGTCTTCGAGACGTACATGGGTAAGCTGCGCCAGCGGGTGACGAGGACTGGCGATGAGCACGAGCTCGTCGTGATGGATAGGCAACGCGTTCAGGCGGGAATCCTTTACCGGCATTGAGACCACGCCGAAATCAACCGTTTGATCGATGATTGACTCCACAGTCTTGGCTGTCTCGGCGCGCTGGATGCTCACCGAGACTTTCGGGTACTGTCGCTTAAAGTCGGCGAAGACCTCGGGAAGAATGTATAGGCATGTAGCCTCATTTGCGCCGACGACGATCTCTCCGCGGGGAGTGCGCTCCATCTCGGCGATAGTGGTCTTGACCAACTTCAACGAGCGCAGCGCCTCCTCGGCATAAGCCTGAAAAGCTTTTCCCGGAACAGTAAGCGTGACCTTCGCGCCGGAGCGATCAAACAAGCGTGCCCCAACCTCTTCTTCCAGAGCGCGAATCTGAGATGAGATCGCCGGCTGCGTCCGAAAGCATCGTTCTGCAGCCTTGGAGAAGCTGGAATGTTTGGCAACTTCCAGAAAGGAATTGAGCTGATCGAGGTCCATGGGCGTGGGTGGGAACGGTTGCCTGTATCGTATCCTGAATTCAGCCGGATTTGCAGAATTCAGTACAGAAAGCGTCGGCGGTGCCGCGAACGCGTGTGTGGCGGCTGCGCGAGTTGACACGTTGGCCCATCATGCCGGTTCTGCCTCGATGCTAGGCTATCTCGCCCAGCATCGACCCACCTGCTACCGCAGGCGGTTCTGTCAAGTCAGGCTACGTCCACGTTGCTAGAATCAACTCAGTGGCTCGTATCAGCAACATGCAGAAGGCCCAAGCCGTCGGGCGGGTGCTTTGGCGGATGAGCAACCGGCACCACACTGTGCGCGGCAGCGTTGCAGCGGCGAAGACGGTCGGGAAAGCCACTGCGCGCGTCACCCGAATTCTCTGGCTTGAAGTGACCGGCTTTTTCTTTGCAGTTTTTGCGCTGTGGGTGATCGGCGCTACGTGGAACCAATGGCAGCGTATTCGCTCCGGCGATGGCTCCCTGCCGATGTGGCACATCGGGGTCGGCGCGGCATTTGCCGCGGTGCTCATCTACTTTGCTGTTTCGTCGTTCTGGCGGGCACGACAGGTTTCCTCAATGAAACAAAGCTCCAATGGCTGAGTCCATCAAGTCCGCAAAGTCCAGTGCGTCCACTGCAAAGGCTCAGACGCCATTGCGCGAACTCTACACCGCCAACGACCTCGCAAATTCTGGCTGGAGTTACGACGGGCAAGTCGACAATCCAGGTCAGTTTCCATTCACGCGCGGCATTCAGCCCACCATGTACCGAGGACGCCTCTGGACCATGCGGCAGTACGCGGGCATGGGCGACGCTGAAGAATCCAACCGGCGATACAAGTATCTTCTAGCCCACGGCACTATGGGGCTATCAGTGGCATTCGATCTCCCCACGCAGATTGGCTACGACTCCGATCATCCGATGTCATTGGGAGAGGTAGGGAAGGTGGGCGTGGCGATCGACTCGATCGAAGACATGCAGCGGCTCTTCGAGGGAATCAATTTCGAGAAGATCTCCACGTCAATGACTATCAACGCGACCGCGATTATCCTCCTCGCGCTCTATGTCGCAGTAGCCAAACGGAGTGGCGCGAATCTGCGCAAGCTCTCGGGCACCGTGCAGAATGACGTGCTCAAGGAGTACATCGCGCGCGGCACGTACATTTATCCGCCGGAACACGCGATGCGCATCATCACCGATGTCTTCGCTTACTGTAACGAGAAGCTTCCTGAGTGGAATCCAATTTCCATTTCGGGATATCACATGCGCGAGGCTGGATGCACAGCGGTGCAGGAAGTGGCATTCACGCTCGGAAACGGCATCGCTTACGTTGAGGCGGCCCTGAAAGCTGGGCTTGACATTGACAGCTTCGCTCCGCGCCTCTCCTTTTTCTTCAACGCGCACAACAACTTTCTCGAAGAGGTCGGGAAATTCCGGGCTGCGCGACGCATGTGGGCGCGTATCATGCGCGAACGTTTCCGCGCACGGAATCCGCGCTCGTGGATGCTGCGCTTTCATACGCAAACTGCCGGATCGACTCTCACGGCGCAGCAGCCGGAAGTAAATATCGTCCGCACGGCGATTCAGGCGCTTTCAGCCGTGCTGGGCGGAACGCAGTCGCTGCACACGAATGGCTACGACGAAGCGCTGGCAATCCCGACCGAAGAAGCTGCGCGCATTGCGCTGCGCACGCAGCAGATCATCGCTTACGAGTCAGGAGCCGCGCAGACTATCGATCCCTTCGCTGGCAGCTATGCGATCGAGAGTCTCACTGATGCCGTCGAGCAAGGTGCCAAGGCCTACCTCGAGAAAATCGAAGCAATCGGCGGGATGACCAAGGCCATCGAACAAGGGTTCGTGCAGCAGCAAATTCAAAACGCAGCATACGAAACACAGCAGAAGGTCGATGATGTCGAGACGATTGTGGTTGGGGTGAATCGCTTCATTATCGAAGAAGAAAAGAGCGTTCCCATTCAGCGAGTTGATGAAGCTCTGGAACGAAAGCAGGTGGAACGCCTGCGCGCATTTCGAGACAAGCGAGATCAATCGCTCTGCAAATCAGCCCTCGTGCGAGTGAAGGAGGCGGCGCGGAGTGGGGAAAATCTGGTTCCTGCCGTGATCGAAGCTGTGGAAAATACCTGTACGCTGGGCGAAATCTCAGACCAACTGCGTTCGGTATTTGGTGAGCATCAGGAGACGGTCGTCATCTAGCGCTCACGGCAGACAACCCACGCGCATACCTGCCCTTCGAATCGTCAGAAGAAAACGTGGTTAGTTTTGTGCCTGCAGGTCGGACGCTTCGCGGCACTCGAGGCAGTAGTAGGCGCCGTCTGCGCAAAGGCGGACATCATGCGCTCCTTGACAAAAAATACAGTATTTCTCGCAGATGCAGCGGGATTCATCGCAATCGCACTGGGAGCAGGTGAAGCGGGTTGCCATAGCCTGACTCTACTCGCAGGGGACCACAAACAAAAGTGACCAAGGTCAGGTGCCCGCAAGAGGAAATGGAGGAGTAAACTATACGTGACGCAAACATCAGGGTCTGCTGGATTACCTGGGGCCTTTTTCGATCCGGCGGATCTCTTTCAGCAGCGCGGCCTCCACTTTCGCGGATTGGCGTTCCCCTCGCGCAACACGGCTAACGTAGGACGGGTCGATTCCTAACTGTCGTGCAACCCTGCTGTAGATGCCTCTATAGAGGCTGAGTCGATTGAGTCGAGGATTTTTGCTATTATCCATGTCATGATTCGTGACCCGCTGTCCTGGTCAGCGTGGCGCGACGCCAGACACACAGAACCGAGTAACAGAGGAGCACAGTTTTTTGGGGTGTAACTCCAGTGTTATTGAGCATAGCCTCCGTGCTTCAGCCTGTCAAGGAATGAGTTATGCGCGCCGGCGCTAAATTAGCTCGACCAGAATGGGCCGTTCAGATCGAACGTTTGCGTGAGCGGTTGCACCTGAATCAGGCAGGTCTCGCTCGGCTGCTCAATGTGTCGCCGATGGCTGTTTCGCGCTGGGAACGTGCTGTCAACGAGCCCGAAGCCGCTTACTACATTCACATGGGCACCCTCGCCGGCGATCCCGACTGCTGGTATTTCTGGCAGCGCGCCGGACTTCCCGCCAGCGATTTAAAACGAGCTCTGCGGAAATCAAAAACTGCAAAAGTTGCGCAAGCCACGGTTACCGATCTGGAACACCATGCGGTTCCGGTAGTGGCGCTCACCGCGGGTACCAGCTTGCCGGGGGATAGTGATCCCAATATCGAACAGAATCCGGCGGTCGCCAAGGTAATGGTTCCCTCAGAGTGGACTGAGAATGTTCAGAACCTTCGCTGCCTGCGCGTTAAAGGCGAGGGCATGGCTCCGGCTATAGTCGACGGTTCCATCGTTGCGGTGGACCTCACGCAATTCCACCCAGCAAAGTTGAGCAACACTGCTGTGCTTGCCTGGCATAAGGATTTCGGTCTTACAGTTCGGCGATTGAAAAAAATCGGAGCATCCGACGTTCTCGTGTCCGACGCTGATCCAACCGGAGCCAACGCCCTTACCCTCGATCACAACTGGCGCATTCTGGGGCGGGTGGCTTGGTGGCTGTCTCGTCCGCGATAGCTGTCTAGGAACACGCCTTACTTACTTGCCGTCCACCGCTGGTTTGAGTACATTCGACATGAAAGCCAGCCTGCAAAGCAGGTACTGGCGGTAACCGTTTATTGAACCAACATTCAATGAACAGGGGGCTCGACTCGAAAAATCGGTTCGGTGTGCGAAGTTCCGCCAGTACGGAAATGCCTAAAGAACCGCGGAGAGTTCCCACCGTCGTAGGACGGGTTCATGAACGGCCCGCCTGGTACGGCCCAGTGGGTTGGCTTTTTTCTTCAGCTGCTAAGCTCCGAAGCTGCTTAGCTTCTAAGCTCGGGTTGGTAGTCCTCACCGTCTTCTCCACTGAACGTGTTCTGGATTTGTCGCCATTTGTGCTTCGGATCTCCACCGAGCACCGTTTCCGCGCGATTCTCCAGCTAGAAGCTTAGGAGCTTAGCCGCTCAGAAGGTGCTTTCTGATTTAAGCTAGAAGCTTAGGAGCTCAGCAGCTCAGAAGCTGATTTTCGTGTATCCCCGTCTTTTCCAAATTGGACATTTCTTTCTTCCCA
>DATEMI010000630.1:0-5073 GCA_035275665.1 Terriglobales bacterium
GCTCGCTCGGAGATGGACGAATTGCGCTGGAGCCGCATCGCGAGAGCAAAAAAGGCAAGAAGCGGAAGGAAGCTGAGCCGGAAGGACACGCAGTCGAGATCGAGCTAAGCAACATCGAACGAGCTCGTCTGGTTCCGGAAATCTAGAGTTTCATCACGCCGTAATAGGGCGAAGAGAATTTAGCTACGCAGCTCCGAAGCTTCGCGGCTTCGCAGCTCGCTTTTAGAAACTATGGCAAGTGCGCTGTACGAAAATATCGAAGCATTAAGCCGGGAAAAAGGCATCGATCCGCAGATCGTGGTGAGCGCGGTGGAAGACGCGATTGCTGTCGCCACGCGCAAGCACTACAAGATCCAGGAAAATATGCGCGGCGAACTCAACAAAGAGACCGGCGCGATCCAGGCTTATAGCTACAGGACCGTCGTCGAGACCCCCGAGCAGATCGAAGACCCAACGCTGCAAGTCACTCTGGAAGACGCTCGCAAGGTCGATCCCAACGTGGAAGTGGGGGGAGAGATTCGCCAGTACAAGTCCACCGACGGGGTACTGGGACGCATCTCTGCACAGCTCGCAAAGCAGGTGATCTTTCAGAAGGTCCGCGAGGCTGAGCGGGATACGGTCTATAACGAGTACATCGGACGCGTCGGCGAAATCCTGAACGCAACGGTGAAGCGGATTGAAGGCCCCGAGGTTATTTTTGACATCGGCAAGGCCGAGGCTCGCATGGGGCGGAAGGAACAATCGCGTCTGGAGTCGTTCGCTGTTGGGGAGCGCGTGCGCGTCGTGCTTACACGCGTGGATAAAGCTTCGAAGGGCCCACAAGTTGTAGTCTCGCGCGCAGCGCCGGAGCTGGTGCAGAACTTGTTCCAGACCGAGGTGCCTGAAATCTACGACGGCACGGTTGTGATCCGTGCGATTGCACGCGAAGCCGGCGAGAGAACCAAGATCGCGGTTATGTCGAAGGACAAGGATGTCGATTCGGTGGGCGCTTGCGTCGGCATGAAAGGCATGCGCGTGCAGTCGATCATCCGCGAGCTGCGCGGCGAGAAGATCGACATCATCGAATATCACGAAGATCCAGTCACATTCGCCGAAAAGGCGTTGCAACCGGCAAAGGTGAGCCGCGTGACTGTGCTCGATGCTACGGAGAAGCACCTCGAAGTGATCGTCGATGACACCCAGCTCTCACTCGCCATCGGCAAGAAGGGCCAGAATGTCCGGCTCGCGGCGAAGCTGCTTGGCTGGAAGATCGATATTAAGAGCGAGGAAGAAAAACGTCAGGAAGTCGAGCAGCAGATGCAGGCGCTCACTACAGCGGCGGCGACTCCGCTCGAGAAAGTTCCCGAATTGGGAGAAGCGGTTATCGAGAAGCTGGTTGCCGCCGGCATCACCACGGTGGAAGCTCTTGCCGACATGACACCGGAGCAGCTCGAAGAGCTGCCGGGCATCGGTCCGAAGACGATCGAGAAGATCAGCATCGCGGTTAATAACTACTTCTCTGCGCTGGAGGGCGGCGAAGGTCAGGGTCTTGAGCCGGGAACAGAAGCGCAGGAAGCAGTAGCGGTTGATGCAGCTCCAGATCAGATCGAAGGGCAAAGCATCGAGCAGCCGAACGTTCAAGTTGAGAATTCGGAATACACCGAAGCAGCCGAGACAGGGCAAGGGTTCGAAGCCGCGGAAATCGCGGGGGTCGAGAATGCTCCGCCGGCCGACGAAGGCGAAGTTCACGTACACGGTGAAGAACCGGCGCCGGGAGCGGACGAAGTCGTCGAACCGGAAGAGCAGGCATCAACAAATAACTCAGAGGAAGCCGAATAGGCTTGGAAACTGTCACGCGCAAGCACGGCAGAGATTTGGCTAGCGGCCGGCAGCTCGTAGCTAGCAGCTAAGTTGAGGGTTGTGATGATCGACTAAAACAGGTTTTCGGAGAAACACAAAGGGCGGGAATGAGTAAAGTTCGAATCAACGATTTGGCAAGGGAGCTGGAAGTCAAAAGCAAGGCGATTCTCGACGTCCTTCCCCTGGTCGGAGTAACGGAAAAGAAGACGCACTCGAGCTCGATTGAGGCCGACGAAGCCGAGCGTGTGCGCAAACACCTCTCGGGACAAGGCGGTGGAACCGTCAGTCGAGATGGCGGCAGTCGTACTGGTGAGCCAGAGATCAAGACCAAGATCGATCTCTCGCACATCTCGAAGCCCGGCGATGTGGCCAGCCTTCTGCTGAAGAAGAAGGCCGAAGCGTCCGCGCCTCCTGCTCCAAAACCTGCTGCTGCCCCGACCGCAGCTCCTCCGAAACCTGCAGCGCCAGCGGCGCCTGCTGCTGAGAAGCCCGTTGCCGCCGCTCCGGCCGCACCAGCTCCTGAAGCTCCGGCTAAGCGCGTTATTAAGCCGATGCTCGGCGCGCGTCCGTCGTTTGCAGCTCCGCCTCCAGCCGCTCCGCCTTTGACAGAGAAGGCTCCGGCTGCCGTGCCTCCGAGCGCGCCTGTAGCCGCTCCCAAGAGTCCCTCGGCAGCACATCCAACTACTGCGCAACAAACTCAGACTCCGCCTGCAGTGCAGGTCACACACCCTTCGCCTTCGCCGCCTGCTTCGGCAGGATCGATCGCCAATGCATCTCAGCAGCAGCGCGCACAAGCGCCACCTGCTCCCGTGCGTCGCGTGATCACGCCCCAGACTGGACCGCGTCCTGTCTACACCGCGCCTCCACAGCAAGCTCGGCCTGCAGCTCCCATGGGATCGCCGCAAGCTGGTCAACGTCCTGCGGGTGGTATGCCTGTGCGTGGACAGCCGATCTTCCAGCGGCGTCCCGGAATGGGACAGCCGCAGCCGGGGCAGCGTCCGATGCCTCCCGGCGCGCGTCGGCCAATGCATCCCACGCGGCAGACGCCCGGTGGACGGCCCATGGGAATGGGCGCTCCAGGCCTCGTGCCTCCGCCGCCCGCGCCAGATACACGCCGTCCTGGCGGTCCACCTCGCCGTCCTGGCCAGCGTTACGTTCCTCGTGGAGTGAAAGAAGGCCCGATGAAGGGCTTCACTCCGCCGCCGCGGTACAGCCCACAGGTTTCGAATGAGCCGCTGCCGATCACGCGCGCGATCACCATCACCGAAGGCATTAGCGTTAAGGATCTTGCCGAGAAGCTCGAAGTTCGCGCCAAGGACCTGATCGCTCGCCTGTTGCAGCGCGGTGTAATGGCGACCGTGAACCAAACGCTCGATGCCGAACTCGCCAAAGACTTGGCGCGCATGTTCGGAGCCGAGGCCGACGTGATTACCTTCGAAGAGCAGATGTCCAAGGACATCGACGCCGGAGTAGCGAGCACCGATGGTATCGACGCGGGCGCAGTCGTGCGTCCGCCGGTCGTGACCATTATGGGACACGTCGATCACGGCAAGACCTCGCTGCTTGATGCCATTCGCGAAACCAATGTCGCTGGAGGCGAAGCGGGAGGCATAACGCAGCACATCGGCGCCTATAAAGTCAGAATTACGAAGGAAGATTCTCCCGCCTTTGGCCGCGAGATCGTTTTCCTGGACACACCCGGTCACGAAGCGTTCACGCGAATGCGCGCTCGTGGAGCGAAGGTAACGGACATCGTCGTTATCGTCGTTGCCGCCGATGATGGAGTCATGCCGCAGACGCTTGAAGCTATCGACCACGCGACCGCCGCAAAGGTTCCGCTGATTTTCGCTGTCAACAAAATTGACAAGCCTGGAGCCATGCCCGATCGCGTGAAGAAGCAGCTCGCCGATCGCGGCTTCCTGCCCGAAGACTGGGGCGGTAAGTACGTGTTCGTGAATGTCTCGGCTAAGCAGAAGGAAAACCTGAATCTCCTCATGGAAATGATCTGCCTGGTTGCCGACTTGCAGGAGCTAAAGGCATCTCCGGAGCGTGCCGCCAGCGGCGCCGTGCTCGAAGCCAAGCTCGATCGCGGACGCGGCGCTGTGGCAACGGTGCTGATCCAAAATGGAACTCTGCACACCAGCGACACGTTCATCGTAGGCAATACCTACGGCAAAGTTCGTGCCATGTTCGACGATCGCGGCAATACCGTGGAAGCCGCGCCCCCGGCAACCCCGGTCGAGATTCTCGGTCTTGAAGGCATTCCCGAGGCGGGAGACACGTTTACCGTGGTCGCGGATCGCGAAAAGGCTAAGAACATCGCCACCTACCGCGAACAGAAAGCTCGTGAGGCGCAACTCGCGAAATCCTCGCGCGTCACGCTCGAGGGTCTGGCCGAGCAGATCAAGACTGCCGGCATTAAAGAACTGCCCATCATTTTGAAAGGCGATGTGCAGGGCTCGGTGGAGGTGCTCGCCGATTCGTTGCAGAAGCTTTCGAATGAGCAAGTGAAGGTTCGTGTCCTGCGCTCCGGTGTAGGCGCTATCACCGAAAGTGACGTGCTGCTCGCGTCTGCGTCGAATGCGATCATTATCGGCTTCAATGTGCGCCCAGAACGCAAGGCGCAAGAACTTGCTGAGCAGGAGAACGTTGAAATTCGTCTGCACTCGATCATCTACGAGCTGCAGGACGAAATTCGCAAGGCCATGGCGGGCCTGCTCGAACCGGTCTTCAAAGAGACGTATCTTGGACGCGCCGAAGTCCGCGAAACTTTCCGCGTTCCCAAAGTGGGAACGATCGCCGGCTGCTACGTGCAGGACGGCACCATCAAACGCGACGCGGAAGTTCGTCTGCTGCGCGATAACGTGCAGGTCTTCAAAGGCCGCGTAGGCTCACTGCGCCGCTTCAAGGACGACGTAAGTGAGGTCCGCAACGGCATGGAATGTGGCATAGGCATCGCCGGCTACGGCGACATCAAGGTCGGCGACGTAATCGAAGCCTTCAGCGTGCAGAAAGTCGCCGGCGAGCTGCTGGGTGCCAAGCCGCAATTGGTGAACCAGTAAGTCTCAATTGTTTACTCATTTCGAACGCCCGGTTTTGGCGTGAGGAATCCCTACGAACTTTCATGCTGTCTTGACATCATCGAAGGGGGAGAGGGATTCCTCACTCCTGCTCACGCAAACTGCGCGTGAGCATCCGTTTCGGAATGACAATAGGCTTACATGCCCATTGCGA
>DATEMI010000631.1:0-3610 GCA_035275665.1 Terriglobales bacterium
TAGACACGTAATGAGAATGAGCAGGCGAAATTTCATCCCAACCTCAGTGGTGATGATTTGAAACCGAACAGTGTACGCCTTTCGGTCAAGCGTTGGAGGCTTCCCACCAAAGTCGTATCGAGCGATCCTCTGCGAGCAGCCATACTTTTTGCATGAGGCGTCGCACCTTGCAATTACTTTCAACCGTTGTTGTAACGCTCTTCGGTGCGGCCTTCTTTCTCCTGTTTCCCCCGTGGCAAATCGAACACCCCAGCGATCCAAGTTTGATCGTGCGCAGCGAGCGACATTTGATCTGGAACAGACCGCTTCACGCTCATCTTGATCCGATCGCAATCGCGATTCCCATAATCGCCATACTGGTTGTGGCAATCGCAATTGTGGTTGTGAGTACTTATCAGGAGTAGCCTCGGTTTTTGTTTCGCACTGTCCTCCTTTACACTCGGACTTTCATTTCAAGCAGGTGAAGCAAGCCTGCGCCGCATCGGAGAGACGCCGAAGCACGACGCCGCATGGAACCCGTCACCCACTTCCTCACCGGCGCGTGCATCTCGCGCACAGGCTTCAATCGCACCACAGGCTACGCCACGCTCATGCTGACGCTGGCGGCCGAATTTCCTGACGTTGACATTCTGTGGAGCATCAAGGGTCCAGTCGAGGAACTTGCTCATCACCGCGGACTCACGCACAGTTTCATCGGCGCGCCGCTCGATTCTGCAATCGTGCTTGCGATCGTCTACGGCATTCATCGCTGGCGGAAGCACCGTGGCAAGGCGCCGCCACTCGTGCCTCGCTGGGGACTTCTGTTCCTTTTTGGGATTGTCGCGACGCTGAGTCATATTTTGCTCGATTTCACCAACAACTACGGCGTGCGCCCGTTAATGCCATTCAACTGGCGCTGGTACTCATGGGACATCGTTTTCATCATTGAGCCGATCATGTTGCTGGCGCTCCTCCTAGGCCTCGTGCTGCCCGCAGTGTTCGGGCTCGTGGGTGGTGAAATCGGCGCGCGTAGAGAGAAGTTTCGTGGACGTTGGTGTGCGGTCTGCGCGTTGATTGCTGTTGTTGCTCTGTGGTGGGTTCGCGATTACCAGCACCGCAAAGCCGTCACCTTGCTCACCTCATCCGATTACCGCGGAGAGGTTGTTATCAAAGCCGCGGCTATGCCTTATCCGATTAACCCGTTTGTGTGGGAGGGAGTCGTCGAAACCCAGAGCTTCTACGCAAAGATCTCGATCGATTTAGGCGCAGGCAATTTTGATCTCCAGGATCGTGCAAATATCTTCTACAAGCCTGCCGAAACCGCGATCACGCTGGCCGCGAAAAAATCGCCTTTGGGCCGGGCATATCTGGACTGGTCACGGTTCCCATTGCTCGATACCGAGCCGCCCGCGGCGCCGGGTCAGGATTACGACGTTCAGTTTCGCGATCTCCGCTTCGACTACTCGGCCACCAACTTCGGCCAACAGAATCCGCGTCGCACTCCGCTCTCTGCGGATGTGTTCGTGAATCAGAGGGGAGAGGTTGTTGTGATGAAGATGGGAGATCACGAAGAGCAACCCTGAATTGAAATGATCCTTACCGTTAAGGGCGGAGGAGTGCGCTAAGAGAACAATTATCTTTCCGAGTCGGTCAATCGCATATTGGTGCTCAGTTCCATTTCGGGACAAAAAAAATCGCTGCTAAATCCCTGATTTTTTGCCAAAGTTGCGCGAAAAACGAGCTAAAGCATTGGCAATCTGTGAGTTCCACCGGAAATGATGCGAATCCCTGTTGAATCCCTGCCTCAGCCTGAACTTCGCCAATTTTGGGCAAAACTCCATGTTTTTCTCTTCGCGAAAGGAAAGATCGCTGTACATATCGCTGTTCGTCAGAAAATGGACGTGCAGGGGAAGGTCCTCCGAATGCACCCCTCAACGGGCCAGCAAAGGGCTGGGACCCGCACCGCGGGTGAAACTGGACATCGGTCCGGCGATTTCTTCTAATCCGTCCTAAACTCCGTCCCTCGGCTTCTCCTTACGCACGAAAATGTTGTCCTGCGTTGGCTCGGCCTCGCATTCGATGGCAATGGTTGTCACCGGCTGATCCGGAGCTTGCTGCGGCAGGTTGTAGATTTTGAGCTGATACGGATCCTGCTTGAAGTCGAGCTTCTGATTCGTGGCATACATCCGCGCCGATTTGGCTTTTGTCATTAGCCCGCCCATTTCCACATCGCCGCCTGGCCAGAAATGGACATGCATGAACAACGTATTCCCAATTCGGGTAAAACTGGCGTAATTGGAACGTCGCGGCTGGCACAAATCGGATTTATAAATAGTCTCGCCGTTTTTGCTCATCCAGTGCCCAACTTCCTCGAGGATGCGCACCGACTCTTCAGGAATCGAACCGTCGCCACGCGGGCCAATGTTCAATAGATAATTGCCGCCGTCCCGCGCGCATTGAATCAGGTTGCGGACTATAGTCTTCGCGCTCTTCCAGTTGTTATCCGCGCGCTGATATCCCCAACTGTCGTTCAGAGTCATGCAAGACTCCCACGCACGTCCGCCCTTCTCGGCAGTGATGTGCTGCTCCGGAGTCGAGAAATCGCCCTGCAGCTTGTTGCG
The DNA here is from genome assembly GCA_035275665.1 of Terriglobales bacterium. Lineage (GTDB taxonomy): Bacteria > Acidobacteriota > Terriglobia > Terriglobales > Acidobacteriaceae > Gp1-AA112. Next base: position 2,601 of record DATEMI010000631.1, read on the forward strand.
ATTGTTCACGATGATCTCCGGCTGAAGCTGGAAGACCATCTCGTTCATCTTCTCCGATTCCCAACCTTCGCGATCCAGCGGCCAAGCGACGTCGTACCAGAGCACGTCGATCTTTCCGTAATTCGTCATCAGCTCGCGAATTAAGCCATGCGTGTAATCGACAAAGCGCCGTCGCGCAGCTTCGTCCGTCGCGCAGCGAGCGCCGTCAGGATGGTGCCAATCCATCAGTGAGTAATAGAAGCCCACGCGCAAACCTTCTGCTCGCACAGCTTCGACGTACTCGCGGACTAGATCCCGTCCTGGACCTTGTTTTGGCGCGCAATAGTTAGTGAGCTTCGTATCGAAGTTGCAGAAGCCTTCATGGTGCTTGGTAGTCATCACCATGTATTTCTGTCCGGCAGCTTTCGCAAGGCGCGCAAAATCGCGCGGCGCATTGGGCTTCGGCTTGAACTGCTTGGCGAACTGCATGTACTCCTCGATAGGAATCGCCTCGTCTTCCATCGCCCACTCGTGCCGGCCATGTACGCTGTACAGTCCCCAATGGATGAACATGCCGAACTTGGCTGCATGCCACCACTGCATGCGCTGCTCACGATTCGCAGCAATCGCCGGCGGCTCGCCAACTGGCGTCTGCTGCTGGTCTTCTGATGCGGCCTGAGTTGCGGGCGCAGTCTGTGGAGTTGGGGCAGTCTGACCGTGCATCGCGGCGGCAGTAACGAGCGATGCCCCAGCTCCTTTCAACCACGCGCGCCGTGAGATTCGAGTGTCGATCATGAATTAGTCCTTTCGGTTTATGAAGATGTTATGGACTCTCCAGCTTGAAAATCCGCTCCATCAAAGTCCACTTCTCGCCCGGCTTTGCCTGCGGCAGCGGCTTCTGGAACTTCCACATCAGCTTTTCCCATTCCTGTACTTTGGGATTGGTGCGATCGGCTTCATTTTTGTGGGCAAACGAGAACCCATCGTTTACCTCCATGATCATGAACAGGCGTGTGCCGAGCACATAGATT
>DATEMI010000632.1:0-3398 GCA_035275665.1 Terriglobales bacterium
TGCTCAGTTGCTTTTGGCGAAGCTCTATTCACAGATGGGCAGAACTGCCGAAGCGAAAGACCTCGGCGAGCAAAGCCGGGACGGAGCCAAAGCTTTCGGAGACCTGGATGCCTCAAAAGAAGCAGACGATTTTCTTCAGAAGCACCAAGGCTGACCCTCTTCCGCTTCAATCATCATCGCTCTGTGAAGCGCTTTACTGTTGCTGTCTCCAGCTTCTTCGATTTTGCTTTTGTTGTGACCGTGAAGCTCAAACTCCTGCATTTACCCGGACGGATTTCCATGTCACCTCCACCGATAGCGTACAAGTTTTCGTTCGCGAAGCAGAGAAGCCGCTCTCGCCGGCGCCTGTTCATCTCTGCGGTCCGAGAATTCCTGGAAACCGGCAGACTGTAATTGCCTACCAGTTCTCGGCGATGTCGGGCGTTGACGGCGTTGACGGCGTTTCATGAAAGGTGCATGAATGCTCCAGTTCATGAGCACTCCAGCCGCCCAAATCCTGATCGCTGACGACCAACTCGCTGTCCGCCAGGCGTTACGGCTGCTTCTCAAGAACGAGGGTTACGAAACTGCGCTCGCACAGTCGCCGGCTGAAACGTTAGAAGCGGTCCAACGTCACGAATTCGCACTGGCTTTTGTCGACCTTAACTACACGCGGGACACGACCAGCGGACAGGAAGGGCTCGATCTGTTGAGCCGGTTGCAGACTGTCGAAGGTGCGCCGCGAGTCGTGGTCATGACAGCTTGGGCAACCATTGATCTGGCAGTCGAGGCGATGCGGCGCGGCGCCAAAGACTTTATCCAAAAACCTTGGGAGAACGCGCGTGTGCTGGCAATCGTTCGAACCCAGCTGGAACTGGCAGCTGCCGCCCGGCGCAGCCAGAGCCTCGAAGCCGAGAACGAATATCTACGCCGCGATCGGGGCGAGTTCCCGACAGGTGACAGCGGAGAGCTTTTAGCGACTTCAAACGCAATGAAACCGGTCCTTGAGGTTATTCGCCGGATCGGTCCTTCAGATGCAAATGTTCTGATCACTGGTGAGAACGGAACAGGAAAGGGCTTAGCTGCCCGATGCTTGCATGCAGCAAGCAGCCGATCCCAGCAACCGTTGATCACGGTGAATATGGGTGGATTGAGTGAGAACCTTTTTGAGAGTGAACTGTTTGGACACGTAAAAGGCGCGTTTACTGATGCGAAGAGTGATCGTGCCGGCCGGTTCGAGTTAGCGGACAACGGTACGCTTTTTCTCGACGAGATCGGTAACGTGCCGCTGGCACAGCAAGCCAAGCTATTGCGTACGCTCGAGACCGGGGAATTTGAGCGAGTCGGTTCCTCCAAAACCCGCCACGCAAATGTCCGTCTTCTTTCGGCCACAAATTCGGATCTTGAAGCAGAAGTTGGCTCTGGCCGTTTCCGGCGGGATTTGTTGTTCAGATTGAATACCGTTGAGTTGCGGTTACCGCCGCTGCGAGGCCGTCGCGAAGACATTCCTTTGCTCGGAAATCATTTTCTGCAGCGGCACGCAAAACGGTATCGGAAACAGTTCCAAGGCTTCGAAGAGGACGCTGCGCGTGCTTTGCTGGCCCATTCTTGGCCTGGCAACGTCAGAGAATTGGATCACACGATCGAGCGCGCTGTTTTGATGGCTTCCAATCCAAAGATCCGTGTCGACGATCTCGGTCTTCAACGTTCGCAACCGAACGTCGCTGCGCAGATCGAAGACATGAGCCTCGAAGAAATAGAAAAGCTTCTGATCCAGAAAAGCCTTGCTCGCTTTGGCGGCAACGCTCGACAAGCTGCCGAAGCCCTCGGCCTAAGCCGTAGCACCTTCTACCGGCGATTACAGCAGTACGGTCTCTGAAATGCCAACAACGCCGACATCGACGACAATGCCATCATTCAAGGAATTTCGAGGAAACTATCTTCGTTGTTGGCATTGTCGGCATTGACGGCGATGTTGGCATTTCCTTCCCCATGCCCCGTAAGCTTCCGCACGAAACCGCGATCCAGCTGATCGCGTTTCTGGGTGGTTTGCCGGCGGTTGTAGTCTGCCTGTTTCTACTCTGGTTCGGCGGCTGGGCCGCGAAAGTACAATGGACGCTCTCTATCCTGGTGGTCAGCGTCTGGATCGGATGTGTCATCGCGTTAAGAAATAGAGTTGTCTTCCCGATGCAGACTTTAACCAATCTGCTGGCCGCTTTACGCGAAGGAGACTATTCGCTGCGATCACGTCGCGCACGAAGAGAAGATTCACTCGGCCAGGTAATGCGCGAAGTGAACGCACTGAGCGAAACTTTATTGATCGGCCGGCGCGAGGCAGCAGAAGCCACGGCGCTCCTTCGCGCTGTCATGGCTGAGATCGCTGTGGCGGTTTTCACATTCGATGATGAAGGCCATCTGCGTTTGATTAACCGAACCGGAACTGAGTTGCTCGGAAAAGCCGAATCGGAGTTGCTCGGCCGTGGTGCGGAGGAGGTCGGGCTCGACCAATGTCTGGAAGGGGATCCGTCACGCATCTTGACTCGGCAATTCCCAGGTCGCGCCGGTGGCCGTTGGGGTTTGCGCCGAACCTCTTTCCGCGAAGGGGGCCGCCCGCATCAGCTCCTGGTGCTCGCCGATTTAAGCCAGCCATTGCGCGAAGAAGAGCGCGCAGCCTGGCAACGTTTGATTCGTGTGCTTGGACATGAACTGAACAATTCGTTGGCGCCGATCCATTCAATTGCTGACAGCCTTGTTACGTTGCTGCATCGCCCGGTAACGCAAAGGTCGGGAGACTGGGAACAGGACATCGAAGGTGGGCTGGAAGTTATCGCGTCTCGAGCCGAGGCTCTGAGCCGCTTCATGGGCGGCTATTCCAAACTGGCCCGTTTACCGGCTCCGGTTATTCGCGATTGCGAGATTGAACCATTGATTCGGCACGCCGCAGCGTTCGAGGTGCGATTGCCGGTGACCATCCATCCAGGCAAACCGATCACACTTCCTTTGGACAGTGATCAGATGAGTCAGTCCTTAATCAATCTGATTCGCAATGGAGCTGACGCGGCCTTGGAAACCGGCAGCAGCGTCGACGTCGGTTGGAAAGTCGAAGAAGCGTTTGTCGAGATCTACGTGGACGACGGCGGCCACGGGCTAACCAACACGACCAACTTGTTCGTGCCTTTTTTCACCACAAAACCCCAAGGCAGTGGTATCGGTCTCGTCTTAAGCCGCCAAATCATCGAAGCACACGCCGGATCACTCGTCCTGATGAATCGCCCGGACGGCAAAGAAGGCTGTCGCGCCGTAGTCCGGCTGCCGCTGGCGGAAGGATCGAACGGGATCGAGCGGGATCGAGCGAGATCGAGCGGGATCGAACGGACGCCCGCGGTTCCAATACTTCCAGATCCGTCGCCTCGAGGGCG
>DATEMI010000633.1:0-6818 GCA_035275665.1 Terriglobales bacterium
CAACCGCACACGCTCCCGCGCGGAGCAGCTTGCGGCAAGCGGTGCACGCATCGCGGAGAGTCCCGGCCAAGCAGCCGCGGGCTGCGATGTTGTGATCACCATGCTCGCCGACGATTCTGCGCTCGAGTCGATGGTCTTCAATCAAAACGGGATCTTGCATTCGCTTGCTCCCGGCAAGGTCCATATCTCCTGCAGCACGATCAGCGTTGCACTGTCCCGGCGGCTCGCACGCGCACACCGCGAGCACCGTCAGGACTACATTGCTGCTCCTGTTTTCGGACGTCCGGAAGCGGCGGCGGCCGCCAAGCTGTTTATCGTTGCTGCCGGTTCACAGGACCAAATTGGGAAATGCGAACCTCTGTTCCACCTGATGGGGCGGAAGACGTTCGTGCTGGGCGACGACGCTCCAGCAGCGAACGTCGTGAAGCTTGCCGGCAATTTCCTGATCAGCGCTGTGATCGAATCGTTATCGGAGGCGTTTGCGTTGGCACGCAAGTCGGGAGTCGATCCCACGCAATTCCTTGAGATTCTTACGAGTTCCTTATTTAATGCGCCCGTCTACAAGACTTACGGTGCGCTCGTTGCCTCACAAAAATTCGAGCCGGTGGGCTTCAAACTGTCGCTCGGACTCAAAGACAATCGCCTGGTGATGGCCGCCGCGGAAGAGAAGTCCGTGCCTCTGCCGCTGGCTAGTCTGATTCATGATCGCTTCATTGCCGCGATGGCAAATGGTCTCGCCGAATCCGACTGGTCAGCGATTTCGAGCATGGCGATGCGCGACGCGGGACTCTAGTCCGGTCAGCTTGAGCAATTTCGCCGCAGCACTCGCGATCGATGACTAAGCACGCATTTCAGATACGCTCAGCTCATCCACAGGATGCGGCGCAGGTACTTGAATGTCTACATGCTGCTTTCGCACCTTACAAACACCTATACACTCCGGCGGCGTTTGCTGATACGGTCCTTGACTCTCTCGCCATCAAAACGAGAATGCAGCAAATGCGCGTGCTTGTAGCCGCATCAGGAGATCGAATCATTGGAACTGTTGCAGGCGCAGGCTGCGAGGACGGAGAAAGACACCTCCGCGGCATGGCCGTTTTGCCGGATTATCAAAACACCGGAGTAGCACAGGAGCTGCTCACGACCATCGAGCATTGGCTTAAGACAAACGGATGCAACAGAGTTACGCTCGATACCACTCTTCCACTAGAGCGCGCGATGAAGTTCTATGAAAAGAATGGCTATAGGCGATCTGGGCGTACGGCTGACTTTTTTGGAATGACGTTGATTGAATACGGGAAGAACATTTGAATCCTGCTTCGTTTATTAAAGACGCCGAATTACGTTTCGCAGCAAGCCTATGCTCTGCTCCAACTGAATCAACTCTGACTCGCTTAAATCATGCAGCACATTCGCGAGCGAGTTCACGCGCCGTTCTTTTCCAGCAAGCAGCAGACGCTCGCCCTTCTTCGTGGGCTTAATTTCCATCGCACGAGCATCTTCCTTTGATGCTGTGATACTTACCAGGCCATCGCGTTCCATCGCTGCAACTAGACGGCTCATCGTGGGATTTTTCACCTGCTCAGCAGCGGCGAGTTCGCCGAGGCCGAGCGGACCTCTGCCAAAGACCAGCACTGACAAAGCCGAAAGCTTTGCCGGCCCAACACCACTTGCCAGATCCTGCGCACGAAGTCGACGAAGCAGGTGAATGGCCACCGAATGTAAGGCGTCGGCTACTTCAAAGGGGGTCGATTTTTTCGCCATTGACAGGTTCACCTGTAATAGTTAGCATTGCTAACTATTACGATAGTAGCACAGGAGGCAGCTATGTCGGCTGGGACCCAAGTTGCACTAAATAGCATCGGCCAGATCGCGATTCTGGTGAAGGACGTTGCGCGCGCGACGGAGTTCTATCGCGACAAGCTGGGAATGAAGCATCTGTTTTCTGCCGGGAATCTGTCATTTTTTGACTGCGGTGGCGTTCGCCTGATGCTCGATAAACCCGAGAAAACGGAAGCCGGCACTTCCATCATCTATTTCAAAGTGGCGGAGATCAACGAAGCGCACGAGCACATGAAATCGCGCGGTGTGCAGTTTGTGGATTCGCCGCACCTGATCGCCAGACTGCCTGATCACGATTTGTGGATGACGTTCTTCCGCGACAGCGAAGGCAATCTGCTGAGCATCATGAGCGAAGTGCGAAAGTAACGGAACCAGCGCCGGTAGGCGGTGGGGCAGCCGCGTGTTTTGCGGCTGCGCATGCTACTCCCACAATCCTCGAGATGGTTGCAGTCGCGATGACCCGGCTACCGCCGGCGGTTCTGTTAATATTCGACGCTCACCAGGAACAAACCTTCTGCTCGCGCGGTAGGACCAGCTTGGGAACGGCTCTTGGCACCGAGAATCTTCGGGATTGCATCCACGGCAAGACTTCCCTTCCCAACAAGCAGAAAGGTCCCCACAAGATTGCGCACCATGTGGTGCAGGAATCCATCACCGCGCACGCGATAGGTCAGCAGCTCGCCTTCCCTCTGCCATGAGGAAGAAAAAACCGTGCGCACATTGTCCAGCTCCTTCTCGTCTTTTCCGCGTTCGGGATCGACCGCGGCAAAGCTGGTGAAGTCGTGCTCACCGATTACAAGTTCCGCGGCGCGGCGCAGTGCCTCCTCGTTGAGAGGATACGGATGGTGGTCGACGTAGTGCGCAATAAATGGCGGACAGATGTCACCGCGGTAAAGGCGATATTCATAACTCTTGGCTTTGGCAGAATGGCGCGCGTGAAAATCCGCAGGCGCTTCTTCGGCACTTAGCACGCGAATGGAGGCCGGAAGCGTGTGATTCAACGCTGTCTGCAGATTCGGTGCCGGAATGGGACTCGCCAGCACAAAGCTCGCGACTTGACCAAGCGCGTGCACGCCGGCGTCGGTTCGTCCCGATCCCTGCGGCAGAACTTGTTCGCCGGTCACGCGGCGGATTGCTTCGGCAAGCTCGCCCTGAATGGTCCGCCGAGCGGGCTGAACCTGCCATCCACAGAAGTCGGCGCCATCGTAGGCGAGAATTGCTTTGAAGTTGCGGCGCATTTAGAAACAACAGAACACGGAGGTCACTGAGGAAAACAGCAAAACCTAATGAGATTTGAGAAAGTCGTGCAGCAGGCTCGACTTCCATCGATTGTTTGTTCTAGCCTCCACGTCCTCCGTGCCCTCCGTGTTCAATCTTTTCCCGTTAACTCCTCGAAGCAGAATCAGTCATGTTTCAGTGACAATCATTTATACTAGGCGTTCCCACAATAGCTCACTGGACGGGCCGCGCCTTGTCCGGTCATGGAACTAATCTGCCCGGTGGATCGTATCCATCGTTGTTTCGGACAAAAATTCTTGTGTGTTGACGAATCCGGACGGCAGCAGTCTCAATCTATTCACTCACTGAAAGCAATTTTTGGAGAACGCGCATGCGTGAGTTGTCTTTGTCAGGATGTAAAACGATCAGGCGGACGCTTCCGCTCAGTGCAGCCTTGAGCTGCGCACTCTTACTTGCAACATCGATGAACGCGCAGGAGACGCCGAATGCGCCGACGCCGCAGCAGCCTGCCAGCACGGCACAGCCCGGCCGCGGCGAGACCTTCGGCGGTTTAAACTATGCGAACGGCTACAGCTTCCTGAAGGGTCCGATCGCGCCGTACAAAACGAGGAACGTGGCGGCTCCAAATCTTTCAAATTCGCCGCGGCTGGATCAACTCGTGCGCGACGGGAAGATCTATCTGTCCATGTCGGACGCAATCGCGTTAGCTCTCGAGAACAACCTCGATCTCGCCATTGCGCGTTACACCTTACCGATTGCCGATACCGATGTTCTTCGTGCCAAAGCGGGACAAGCGCTGCGCGGTGTGAACACGGGCCTGGTTCAGGGAACGCCTGGCGGACAGAATCCGACCGGCACCTCGGGAGCATCGGGCTCTGGAGCCGGAGGAACTAGCACGGGAGCCGGCGGCGCCGGAGCGGGCACAGGAGGCATTGTGGCGTCGACACTTGGCGCTGGTGCCGCTGTACCCCAGTTTGATCCTTCCCTGAACGGTACGCTTACTTCGGAGCACGCCATCACTCCGCAGGCAAACCCGTTCAGCGGCACTCCCAACTTGAGAACGAACACAACGATCGGTAACTTTTCTTTTAACGAGGGATTTTCTCCAGGCACGAACTTGTCAGTTGGCTTCCAAAACAACCGGCAGACGACGAACAGCTTGTTCACCAGCCTGAATCCATCTTTGAACTCCAGCTTCCGCGCGACGATCACGCAGCACCTGCTGCAAGGCTTCGGAATGGGGTTGAACACTCGCTTCATTCGCATCGCCCGCAACAATCGTGAAATCTCTGACGTTGCATATCGCAATCAGGTAATCCAAACGATTTCCCAAATTGAGAACATCTACTGGGATCTGGTGAACGCCTATGAAAATGTAAAAGCCAAAGAGCGTTCTGTGGGCTTGGCGCAAAAGACGCTGGCTGATAATCAGAAGCAGGTAGAAATCGGAACACTGGCGCCCATCGAAGTAGTCCGCGCTCAGAGCCAGGTGGCTACGAATCAGCAGGCTTTGATCGTCGCGCAAACCAACCTGCAACTCGAGCAGCTTCTCATGAAGAATGCGCTTTCACGCACTTTGTCGGACCCAATTCTGGCGGCGGCTCCAGTGATTCCTACCGACACAGTCGCGATTCCGGCGGAAGAGCCGGTCACTCCGATTCAGGATCTGATCAACGATGCGCTCTCTCATCGTCCTGACCTGGCGAGTGCGCGCATCAATCTTACGAACTCAGAAATCAACCGCAAGGCCGCCGCTAATGGCCTGCTCCCGTCGGTCGATTTTGTTGCTTTTTACGGCGCCACAGCTCTGGGTGGAGATCAGAATCCACTGGCCACTTGCGGATCTCCAGGGGTGAACCCGCTTTTCTGTACGCCTGCGGGAACGGTTCCATCAAACGGATACGGTGGTACCGTCGGCAACTTGTTCAATAGCACGGCTCCCGATAAGGGGCTGGGATTGTCGATCAATATCCCAATCCGGAACCGCTCGGCGCAAGCTGACCAGATGCGGTCGGAGCTCGAACTGCGCCAGGCTCAGATGCAATTACAGCAATTGCAGAATCAGGTTGCAATTCAAGTCCGCCAGGCGCAGTTCACGGTGCAGCAGGACCGGGCGCAGGTCGAAGCCGGCGAAAAGGCACTGGAGCTTGCACAGCAGAGTCTCGACGCAGAACAGAAGAAGTATGCTCTCGGTGCATCGACAAACATCAACGTCCTGCAGACCGAGACCGATCTGGCGACGGCCGACAGCAACCTCGTAGCGGCACGCGCTGCCTACGAGAAGTCGCGTGTCGAGCTCGATCGCGTGACCGGCTACACGCTGGTGCGCAATGGAATCGTGCTCGAGGATGCGTTCAACGGTGTTGTCACGAAACAGCCGGTAGTTCCATATGTGACGCCGCGCACCGATACGACTCCAACGCAGCAACAGCAGGCTCCGCAGGGAGCCGCACAGAATCCGGCAGAATCGCCGGTTGCGCAGCAGCCGCCGAAGTAGCGTAAACAGAACCGGCGCCGGTAGGCGGTGGGGCAGCCGCGTGTTTAGCGGCTGCGCGGGCTTTCTGCATATTGCGCGCGACGTGCTGGCACCGGCCACCGCCGGCGGTTCTGTGGCGTTGGAGGGACAACTGAAGTTGTTCCTCCAACTAGATGCAGCGCAGCAGCGCATATTCGACCTATTCTTCCTGCACAATTGCCAAATCCCACGGCTTGAGCGTAATCGTATCCTTGCTGCCGACCCGCCGATTGCTCAGGAGATCCTCCCCATTTGCATACGAATACGGGAATTGCTGTTGCTCACCTGAGAAGTTCAGGTAGTAGTGCAGCTGTTTACCTCGAACATTGTGCCCGTGCCGGACCTTTACCGCTTCGGGAAGACTCTGATCAGGACCCGTTAGGCCTGCCGACTTCGCCACAGCGCGAATAATCTCGCGCTGCAAGGCATCTGTCAGATACGTACCTTCATACGTCAGAGTGCCGCTCCCATATTTATTGCGGGTGATCGCCGGGAAATGCCAATACGGATCTTTGAATGACGCGATCACTTGTGCCGTATCGGGAATGATGAATTCTTCCCAGACCGCGCCTTTATTCTGATCGCCGACTCCGTACGGATCCGGCTCTAACTGCTCTGGCTCGGCGAGATTTGTGAACTCCTGATAGTGGAATCCGGCTGCAGCGCGCAGCGGTCCAGGCGCCATAACCGCGCGTACGGTGGAATGCTCATCGGTGAAGCCGCTCTTAAATGACATGACGACGTGCCCACCGTCCTGCACATACTTCACCAGCTGCTGAAGGGTTTCGTCCGACGCGCTATATAGAGGAGGAACAAGCAAGACTTTATAGCGTCCCAAATTGGGATCGCCTGCCTGCACGAAGTCTGGCTCGATGTTGAGATCGTAAAGCGCGTTGTACATCTGGCGCAGCACGGTCATGTAATCAACGTGATCGCCCACAGGCATGTAGCTGAGCGCATTCGCCGAATCGACGCTGAGGAAAATTCCGACTTTGTTGTCTTTTTTGAGATCGACGAGTTGCGGGCCGATTCGTTTCAACTCGCTGGCGACCTCAGTCACTTCACGGTAGGTCCGGTTTGGCTCCAGATCGTGTGAGAGCACGCCTTTCCAATATGTTTCCTGCCCATAATGAAGCGAATGCCAATGCCAGTATTCGACCATGTTCGCGCCGGCAGCGAGATGTGTGTACACAACAAGCCGTAGCTGTCCCGGATATTGCGG
>DATEMI010000634.1:0-18176 GCA_035275665.1 Terriglobales bacterium
CGTGACTTTGAATTCGAATTTCCGCAGGCGCCAACCGCATACGAAAAACAATTCCTAACCAATACTGGAACTTACACCAATCCGTTCGGCATCACTCCCGACGTCTTCTTCAGCTTCAATCGTTTCGACGTCGGAACGCAAAGTTTCCTGACTCGCCCGGCGTTCCCGGATGAGAAGCGCAATCAGTTTGCCGATACCGTCACTTGGTCGCACGGAAATCACAATTTCAAGTTCGGCGGTGATTACATGCATACCAGCGACCTCAGTCAAAACCTTCGGTTCCAATTTGGGTCCTACACCTACGGCAGCTTCGGTGGATACGTCTCCGATCTAGTTAGTCCGAACCATTGCTCGCAGACGACGAGCACCGGTACGGTACTTACTAATCTGCCGTGCTACAGCAGCTTCCAGCAGGCGTTTGGTCCGCTGGGATTCCAGTTCACCACCAACGAAGTTGGCTATTTTGCCCAGGACGACTGGAAGGTAATTCCCCGCCTAACCGTGAATCTCGGATTGCGCTGGGACTACGAGATGCTTCCATCGCCATTCAGCAGTCTCGTAAATCCCGCAATTCCACAAACAGGAAAGCTGCCGGATGACAAGAACAACTTCGCTCCGCGCGTTGGATTCGCATGGGATCTCCGCGGAGACGGCAAGCAGGTTTTGCGCGGCGGATACGGCATCTTCTTCGGTCGCATTATCAACTCGACGATTTACAACACTCTGATCAACACCGGCATGCCCGGAGGTCAGGCATCGTACACGTTCAACGCAACCACGACAGGAGCGCCACCGTTCCCGCAGGTTATTCCGCCACCCGCCAGTAACTCATCCGTGTTGCCAGGAGCGACGGGCGCAAAGCCGGCTGTACAGTTCTTCGATCCACACTTCCAGGCTCCGCAGATTCATGAAACCGATCTGACCTTCCAGCAGGATCTCGGCGGGAACACCGTGATGTCAATTAGCTACCTCGGCAGCTATGGACGTGAATTGCCTGGGTTTGTCGACACGAACATCCAAGCTGCAACGAAGACCATCAGCTATACGATAAATGGGGGTCCGTTTGGTGGACGAACCGTCACGATGCCGCTGTACACAACTCGAGTGAACGGCGGTTTTGGAGCGATGACCGATATTTTCAGCGGCATCAACTCCAACTACCAAGCACTCGCTCTCCAGTTGAACCACCGCATGACTCGCCACGTGCAGTTCAGCGCAAATTACACTTGGGCGCACGCTCTGGATTTCGTGCAGAACGAAGCTACATTTACCGATACCAACGACGTATTCGATCCATTCAACCTCAGAGGCGAGTACGGCAATTCAATCTATGACGTACCAAATCGGTTCGTCTTCAGCGCAGTTGCCGAAGTGCCCTGGAAGCTCGAAGGTTGGAAAGGCGCGCTCGCAAACGGATGGGAACTCGCTCCTTTGTTCCAGATGCAGAGCGGATTGCCTTACTCCATCACGACATCAACCTCCACTGGCGCTCCTCCGAGTGGAACCGGCGCACTGCTGACGGGCACTATCAACGGCTCAGGCGGCAGGAATGGGTTACCGATCATCCAACGCAACGCGTTTCGTATGCCCAACACTCAGGTGATGGATTTGCGCGCTTCGAAGCACTTCACCTTCCATGATCGTTACGGCGTGGAACTGATTGGCGAAGCTTTCAATCTGTTCAACCACCTGAATGCAACCTCGGTAAATACGCTTGGCTATTTCACGGGCGGCACTGCTGCTGCTCCCACTCTTAACTTCAATTCCGGAACGGGAACGAGCGCCTTCGGCGCGATGACCAATGCCAACAGCAACTTCGCCTACTCCACCAGGCAGGTCCAACTGGCAGCACGGTTCACGTTCTAAAGGGCCACCTTAAACAAAAGCGGCAGCCGAAAGGCTGCCGCTTTTTCTTTGTCACCTAACACTCCATGACCTCTGCTTCGAACCTTGGTTCCCTTTGCGTTCGTGTCTCAGCGTCTGCGGTAGTGAATCACGAATTCATAAGGAGCAACTGGAGGAAATAACTCTGCGATTTTTCGCAGCCTTTCGGCGAGAGAGCCCGGGGCAAGGAGCGGGTAGTCGCGTTCGCGGAGATCGTAGTAGTCCACATCCACCGCAAGTGACAGCAGATATACAGCGATGGCATCGGCGAAGGTGGTGTTGAGATATTCGTTTCGGGCTTTCTCGCGGTCCCCAGCATGTCCAGTAGCAAGCTTGCGCAGTTCGAAAGCATCCATGCTGCTTTCTCCGCGCACGTTTGCTTCGGCCTGCTTCCAGACAATGGCCGCGAAATCTTCAGAAACGCCTGCCTTCTCGACGAACGCATGGCCCACGTTGATAAAGAACTCAAAGGCGACCGAGAACTTGTCTTCCATGACACGCGTCGAGATGAAAACGCACTGCGAGTTGCCGACGTTGTAGTTGCGATGGCAAACGGCGCGGTCGCTCAGCTCTGTGTCGTAGCGCTCGGCGATGCGGGTCTCGTCACCTTCGCCGACTGTGAGCGGCACAAAGTAATACGCCTTGCGCTGCAGCGCTGCAGCGATCGCCGGAGGCACAGCTCCGATCACGCGCTCCAGGTCCTCGCGCGAGATGGTGTTCTCGCCAAACATCGTGTAGCAGATGCCGTTGGACGCCTGAGCGACCTTGGCTGAGCGCACTACATCGGCTGCTGGGTGAGTCTCCACGTTGGCGGTCTGGGACATTGTGCAGATTCTATCAGCGGACAGTCGAACGCGGAGCACGGGGAATCACGGCTGTGTCATTCCGAACGCCCGGTTTTGGCGGAGAATCCTACGATCTCTATACTCGGGGGTTTTTGCCGACCGGTAGGGATTCCTCTCTCCTGTGCTCACGCGAACAGCACGCGTGAGCATCCGCTCGGAATGACAAAACAAAACAGCCGCACCTGTTAGTATTCTCCGCTGCACTCCGGCGTGTGCGGCGAGTGAGCGTCCACAGGCAGGCGCGAACCACATACATTTCATCATTCATCGGAGGTCACAACGTGAAAGTTGCGACACGCTGTTGTCTTTGTGTGCTTCTACTTCTACCTATCTATTCGTTTTCGCAGGCACAGGAAAAAGTCGATCTCGATATGGTCACGAAAATCCGGTACGAGGGATTCCGTAATTCGCATATCCGCGAGATCGCCGAGGGATTGCTTGAGCAGATCGGTCCCCGTCTCACCGGCTCTCCCAATATGAAACGCGCGAATGACTGGACCCGCGACGAGCTCACTAAGTTTGGTCTGGTTAATGCCCATCTTGAATCCTGGGGACCCTTCGGTCGCGGGTGGTCGAATGATTACGTCAATGTTCGCATGCTCTCGCCAGACATTCAGACCTTCATCGCGTATCCCAAAGCCTGGACGCCGGGCACTGACGGCACGGTGCATGGCGACTGTGTGCTTGCCGACATCAAGACCAAGCAGGACTTCCCCAAGTACAAAGGCAAGCTGACGGGCAAGATCGTCATCTTCGGTGACATGCCCGAAGTGAAGCCAATTGTTGAAGCTCCATACGAGCGATACACAGACAAATCGCTCGCTGATATTGCCGATTACGAAATTCCCAGCGAGAAGCCGCGCTTCAGTCCCGAAGACATACAGCGGCGGCAACAGTTCCAGCGCGATTTGAACGCATTCTTCGCGGAAGAAAAGCCGCTTGCTGTCATCGATCACAGCCGTGGAACTGCCGGCGGCGGAACCGTGTTCGTGCAGTCGGGCGGCCCTTATCAGAAGAACCAGCCACAGGCCGCTGTACCGCAGATAACCATGGCGATTGAACAATGGGATCGCATTGCGCGTCTGCTGGAAGACAAGCAACCGGTTCAGCTTGAAGTGAACGTCAAGAGCAACTGGTATGACGCCGACGATCAATACGACACCATCGCCGAGATTCCGGGAACAGACAAAAAAGACGAAGTTGTCATGCTCGGCGCCCATCTCGACTCCTGGCACACGGGCACAGGCGCGACCGACAACGGCGCTGGATCAATCGTAATGATGGAAGTCGTGCGGATTTTGGAAGCACTGGGCGTAAGACCGCGGCGCACGGTCCGCATTGGCCTATGGAGCGGCGAGGAGGAAGGACTGCTCGGCTCGCAGTGGTATGTGATGCACCATTTCGGATCGCGTCCTCCGCTCACTGGACCCGGACAGGAAGGCGTGCCGAGTCTGCGTCGGCGTGAAGCGGGGCCTATGACGGTGAAGCCGGAGCAGGCGAAGGTCTCGGTTTATTTCAATATCGACAACGGTACCGGCAAGATTCGCGGTGTGTACATGCAAGGCAATGCCGCCGTGCAGCCGATCTTCGAGGCATGGATGAAGCCCTTCAAGGATCTGGGCATGGATACACTCACGATGCGCGACACTGGCGGCACCGATCATCTTTCCTTCGATGCCGTTGGCATTCCTGGATTCCAGTTCATTCAGGATCCAATCGAATACGAGACGCGCACACATCACTCGAATATGGACGTCTACGATCGTCTGCAGTTCGATGACTTACGGCAGATCGCAGTAATTGTGGCGGATTTCGTCTATAACGCGGCTATGCGGGATCAGATGTTCCCGCGCAAACCGATTGAGAAGGAACTGCCGAAACCACCGCAGCAGAGAGAAGAAGGAGAGGGCGCTCCCAATTCGGGAACTTAGGCGGAGTGAAGCATTCCGTGAGTCGGCATCCCAGAAACCTTGTCATCCTGAAGGCCTGGTTTTGGCCGAAGGATCTCCCGCAATGTTTCGAGCTGAAATTGCCCTCACCAGGCTCCTCGGCCCATGAGTTGAAGTTCGACGTAGAGGAGCCCATCTGCGGCAGTCAGGTCCGAAATATCTCGGGAGATCCTTCGCGCAAACAGAAGCGCTTCAGGATGACAGCCTGTAATCGCTTTGTCCGAAGTGGTTTTATGGAGTGCTAACTCAAATCAAAACCAACTCTTCCTGTTGCCGCCCAGTCACCTCGGCCTTCCCTGGACGAGTGAGCACATTCACCTCACTGCGAACCCCGAACTCCGGAAGGTAGATTCCGGGCTCGATGGAAAAGCAGGTGTTTGGCAGAATCTCACGTTCGTCTTTGGTTTCGAAATTATCGATGTTCGCGCCGTTGCCGTGGATTGCGGAGCTGATGTTGTGCCCGGTGCGGTGGACGAATTTGTCGCCGTAGCCTTTGCTGGAGATCAAGTCGCGAACGGCTTTGTCCACTTCCCAGCCTGCGATCTTTCGTCCCGCGGCAAATGCCTTCTGTACGGTTTCTGAACCCAGCTTGCGAGCATCGCGCACGATGGAAAAAATCTCGCGCTGCCGATCGCTTGGATTCTTGCCGATGAAGCCGGTCCAGGTGATGTCGTAGAAGCACGCATCGCGATCTTTTGTTTTTGCCCATACGTCAAGCAAAACAAAGTCTCCTTCTTTCATACGCTCGCTGCGATCGGAGCGAGGTTCGAAGTGCGGATCGCCGCTGTGAGCGTTCACCCCAACGATCGGAGTGTCTTGCGACAGCAGATTCTCGCGGCGGAAGGCTTCCAGAATCCACTGTGCAATTTCGAATTCATTGGTGCCGCCATTGCGGACCCGCTGGCCGATTACCTTGAAGGCCTCAGGAATAATTCTGTCGACGGCGTCGCGGGCTGCGTAGTGGCTGGCGATTTGCTCGTCAGTGAGCACAGCTTCGAACTCACTGACCAGGTCGCCGGAGCTGAGAACATTCACTCCGAAGGTGCGCACGAGCTCCACAGTACCGGCGTCTACTAGTCCCACATAGGGAATCGCGTTTTGAGGAGAGTACTGCATCGCGAGTCGCGGATAGAGTTTCACGATCTCCTGCAGGTTGCGCTGAAGTTCCTGCCAGGAGGAGTAGCTGCGCTTGGAACCAGGCAGCGTGTCCAGATGGCCGGCCTCGATGCGATGGACCAACTTCTGAGGCTCACCATTTGTGGGCACAAGATAGAACCAGCGACGCGTAACCATCAGATCCGGCCGCAAGCCGAGAACGCGATACGCGATCGGATCACGATGATGATGGTCGTAGAAGAGCCAAGCGTCGAAATTGCGCTCACGCAGCGCTGATTGGATGCGAGCGAGATTCATGGACAACATTCTAATCCGGCGCTCTGCGTCCTCGGTGGCTAATTGAGTTTTCGGAGTACCAATGCCGAGTTCTTGGAACCGAACGCAATGCAGTTACACACCGCATGCTCGATCTCATGTCTGCGCCCTACATCGGGAACGTAGTCGAGATCACAATCCGGATCAGGAGTTTCAAGGTTTATGGTGGGAGGAATCTGCGAGTGATGCATGGCGACAAGCGTGGCCGCGACTCCTGCTGCGCCGCAGGCTCCTTGCGGATGCCCAATCTGGGATTTCAGCCCTGACATAGGAGTGGCGTATGCGCGTTCGCCCAATGCCAGCTTGAGCGCTCGCGTTTCAATGCGATCGTTCAGCTGCGTCGACGTGCCGTGCAGGTTTACATAACCGATGTCGCTGGGAGTCGCAGCTGCCTCCTGCATCGCAAGAGAAATTGCTCGCGCCGGTTCCTCGCCGCATTCCGCCAAACGCACGCGATGGAAGGCTTCGCAGGTAGATCCATATCCCGCAATCTCAGCGTATATGCGGGCTCCGCGTGCGCGGGCATGTTCGTACTCTTCCAGCACGAACATCCATGAGCCTTCGGCCACAACAAAGCCATCGCGATCTCGAGAAAAAGGCCGCGAGCCGCGCTCAGGATCATGATTCCACGAAGGGGTCATGATCTTCATCAGGCAAAAGCCTTTCATGATTCCGGGCGCGAGCGGCACATCGACGCCACCCGTAAGTAACAGTGGCAGAGTTCCAAATTGGATCTGCCGGAGCGCGTAACCAAGCGCGTCTGTGGAAGAGGTACACCCGGTTGTGAACACATGGCTGAAGCCGCGGAAGCCGAAGCGCATGCTCACTTCGCTGGACAGCGTCCCCATGGTGCCGCTCGGAATGCTGAACAAGCTCGCCTGCTTCACATTTCCTTGGAAATAGTGCCGGTATTGCTCCTCGCTAAACTCCTGCGCTCCTCCGCCGCTGCCCAGCATTACGCCAATGTCGCGCTTGTCATCCATGGTCATGGATTCAGGATCAAGTCCGGCATCCCTGAGCGCCTCATGAGAGGCGGCAATCGCCAGAGGCACAGCGCGCGAGACGTGCTTCCGTTCGCGAGCATCGATCCACGCGAACTCATCGAAATCGGTGATCTCGCCCGCGATCTGCACAGGCAAATTGCTTGTATCGAAGCGAGAGATGCGTTTCACCCCGCTTTTGCCTGCGAGAATGGCGCGGCAGAATGCATCCTTCCCGATGCCATTTGGGCTCACTACTCCTATACCAGTGATGACGGCGCGCTTGGCCATGAACTCGGACCCTCAGAGCCGATTGTATGCCGGGGGATAGTGCGGTGCCGGGAGATGCCGGTTCAGCTCAGATCGCCATTGTTGACGTTTATCGCTGGAGCGCTGAGGAGTGAATTTCAGTGTGAAGCTGTGGCGAGGGCGTGTTTGTACCACTCAACCGTGCGTCGCAATCCCTCTTCGAAGTTGACGGTAGGCTCGTATCCAAAGGCTTGCTTTGCACCCGAGATGTCTGCCAGGGAATGCTTCACGTCTCCGATTCTCGCCTTTGCATAGCGCGGCTTTTCCGAGTAGCCGATAATGCCCGCAAGCATGCGGAATGTTTCATTGAGGGAATAGCGATCTCCGGTGGCGACGTTGAACACCTTGCTGCAAACTTTCTCCGCCGGAGCCGCACATGCCAGAAGATTCGCATTCACTGCATTTTCAACATAGGTGAAGTCTCTACTTTGTTCTCCATCACCGAAGATCGTGCAGATCTCTCCAGAGAGCATCTGGGAGATGAAGCGGGCCAGAACTCCAGAATAGTGTGACGAAGGATCCTGCCGAGGTCCAAATATATTGAAGTACCGCAGCGAGACCGTCTCCAGGCCATACACTCTGTAGAACGAGTTTAGGTACAGCTCACCTGTCAGCTTCTGCACGGCATAAGGGGAGATCGGATTCGGCGGCATGCTTTCCTGCTTTGGCAACGTCGGCGTGTCGCCATACGCGGATGACGAGGCGGCATAGATCACTCGTTTGACCTTCGCATCTCGGGCTGAGAGCAACAGGTTGAGAGTGCCATTGATATTCGCTTGGTGGCTCTTGAGCGGATCCGCTACAGACCTGGGAACAGAAGCCAATGCAGCTTGATGCAAAACGTAATCTGCGCCCTGGCACATTTCGCCAACACCCTCAGCGTCTAGAAGGTCGATCTCGCGAAATTCAATCTTTCGCTCCAATCCAGAAAGGTTCTCGCGTTTGCCGGTCTCGAAGTTGTCGAAACCGCGCACAGTTTCACCTCGGTGGACGAGCTCATGAGCCAGGCTGGATCCGATAAAACCGGCGACCCCGGTGATCAGGTAAGTGGCCATAACGATGCGAACCTATTGTATGAGAGTCCAAGCCGAATGCGCTGCGGACGCTGGATAGGAACAGCAAATTCAAAGCCGAGCTCGCGCTTCAGTATTCGGAGCGAATTCCCAAAACGCGGAAATCGTTAAGAAATGATTTCACCACAAATACGACACGATTATTGCTGTGAGGGTCTGGAGGGCGGAGAAAAAATCCCTTGTCAGAAACGAAGGGTAAGGAGTTGTGAACGATTCCTTCGGTAATCTCGCCGTCTTTAAAGCGGATCTTGATCCACAAGCCCTCGATCTGCGGATTGCGTTCGAAGAACTTCACTTCGACATAGTCGGTACGGCCTTCGAGCGTCTTGACGAAGAAGAGCGCCTTGGCATTCACCAGCTCAACGACGCGTTTGCCGCCGTCGGGCAGCTCGAGCGCGATTTGAGGTGGCAGCGTGCTCCCGATCGCGCCTGCGGCGAGAGGATCGAATGATTGGGTTTGCTCCAGATAGCCCTTTATCAGCGAGCCATCGGCGAGGTGCGCAACAACCTTGAGGTCATCCCGGTTGCCGGTCGGCATGTGCAACAGCTTACCTCAAGCCGGTTCGAGTCTCCGATAACCGATTTGAGCCAGGGGGAACGATTTGGTACTGCTTGATTTTGTACAGCAGGGCTTTGTAGCTGATGTTCAGACGCGCAGCAGCAAGCTTGCGGTTCCAATTCGTGGCCGTCAATGCCTGTTCGATCGCGCGGAGCTCGGCTTCATCTTTAAGACTTCGCACCAGGGACTTGAGTCCGCCTTCCGGAGCTCCGGCTGGAGTTCCATTCGGGGAATCTGGCGCACCGCCCAGGCCCTTGCTCTTGGCCTCCAGCTCAGAGATCGCCATGTCCTCGTCTTGCAGGACCAGGTAACGCTTCACGAAGTTGCCCAACTCGCGCAGATTGCCCGGCCAGTGATACTGCACGCAGGTGCGAAGTAAACGCTCCGAGTAGGCAAGCGGCGGGTGAGCATAGCGCTCCGAAAGCCGATTCATGAAGTGCTTAAGCAACAGCGGAATCTCTTCACGACGCTCGCGTAGGGGCGGAATCTGCATCGTGAAAGCGTTCAGACGGTAATACAGATCTTCACGCAGAGTCTTGTTGGCGATGGCTTCCTGAATGTTGATGTTGGTCGCCGCCAGAACGCGCACATCAACCGTGATGTTCGAGCGGCTGCCGAGGCGCGAGAAGGATCCGTCCTGCAGGACGTGTAGAAGTTTTGCCTGCAAAGGCGTACTCATTTCACCGATTTCGTCCATCAGGATCGTGCCCTTGTTGCAGAGCTCAAACTTTCCCGGTTTGGGACGGCTTGCGCCCGTAAAGGCTCCGGCTTCGTATCCGAAAAGTTCGCTTTCCAGCAATTCTGCCGGCAATGCCGCGCAGTTCACCTTCAACAGAGGACGGTGTGCGCGAATCGACATCTTGTGAATTAGTCGCGCCAGGATTTCCTTGCCGACTCCACTTTCACCCAGCAGCAGCACTGGAACATCGACTTTCGCGACCAGGGAAACCTGCGCGCGAATCTGCTTCATCTGCGGGCTGGCAGCGAGGAAGAAGAGATCGTCTTCGAGATTCTCGACTTCGACATCGTCGGAAACCGAGTACTGCTGGAGGTTTTTCTTGCTTTTATCTGTCTTATCCTGCTCCAGGCAGCGCTTCAGGACCGCGTCGAGCTCGGACTTGTAGAACGGCTTGGTAACGTAATCGAGCGCGCCGAGCTTGATCGCCTGCACAACCGTACTCGTATCACTCACGCAAGAAAGCACAACAATCTTCTGATCCGGCCGAATCTTCTTGCACTCTTCGATCGTCTGCAGGCCATTCATGCTGGGCATTGCCATATCGAGAAGAATGAGGCTGGGACTCAAACCTTCGCGAACCCGCTTCACCGCTTCGAAGCCGCTGTTGGCGGTTTCTACGGCGTAGTTATCCACCTCGAGCAGAGTCTTCGTATACCGAAGCATGCTCGGTTCATCATCAACAATCAGTATGGTGGGATTGACGTTCATTGTTGTTCTTTCGTCCTCATTGGAAGCAGCAAAGAAAATGTGCTGCCATTACCTGGTTCACTCTCGACCCAAATCTTGCCGCCATGAGCTTCGATTAAGCGTCGCGCGATCGCAAGTCCCAGCCCCATGCCGTGGGAATCGGAGGTCTGCTGCAGTCTGAGAAACTCGTTGAAGATCTCCTGATGATATTCGGCCGGTATACCTGGTCCAGTATCGGAAATACTGATGCGAACCGAATTCGGCCGAGAATTGCTCGACTCGCGTCGTTCAGTTGCAATCGGCAGATTCTGGCGATAGCTGCGGCGCTCCCAGAGATACGCGGAGGTGCTCACACGGACATTGCCGCCGACCGGCGTGAATTTCACTGCGTTATCGACTAGATTTGAAATGACGTGCTGCAGCTTAAGCTGATCGAAGAGCAGCGGTTTCAAACTGCTGTCTGGACGAAACTCCCAACGCAAACGCTTCTGCTCGAAGCGGCTCGACCAGTGCTCCAACACTTCGGCGACGCACTCGTTCACATTGCCGAGTTCTTTGCCAATGCGAATCTTGCCCGATTCCAGTGCACTGAACGCGAGAAAATCCTGCACAAAGCGCTGCAATCGCAGTCCGCTCTGTTTCATCTCTTCCAGAACTTTCCTTTGCTGATCGTTGAGAGGTCCAAGGAGTTGGCCGAGAAGCAGATCGGTGTAGCCGGTCATTACCGAAAGCGGGGTTTTCAATTCGTGCGCGGCAGAAGCCAACGCGATCGTGCGCCGGAAGATGTCCTGTTTTAGAGAGTCTTCAATTTCAAGCCGTGTGGCAGACGGGCTCGCACCACCGATAGCCTGACCAGGGGAACTAGACACGCTTTTCTCCGTTTCCGGCGGGAAATCCGCGATGACCGGGAACTGCTTAACTTGTCATTCAAAACGAGGGTTTTGCTCAGGGCCGAGGGAGGAGTTTAGCCCACGAAGATGTCACTCTCGTTAAATTCTACTCGGGTAACAGTATCGCAATTTTTTGCAATTCTCAAGAGAAGTTTTTGCGGTAATGTCGCGGAAGTGGCTGAAACTACTATGAGTAATCGTAAGCGGTTACCAGGTACTCTGATAACCCGCAATTTACGTTACGCGTCACCCAACGATGAGGAAGCTGCTTGGGCGAGAAAATCGTAACTATGGATGGCCGCCGCTATTCCGACTTTTCCTGTCTCTGGATCATGTTGGACGCGCACAACTTTGCCCTTACAGGAAACCTGGATAGCGGCCGTTCTGGTTAGTTCCGGAGGAAGGGTCATAGTGAACTCGATCTCCGAGTTCTCATGAATTTCGCAGTTAACGTAAAAAAATACACCGCTCGCGCTGACGTCGCGAGTCTTTGCATGGACAGTGGCGTCCGAACCGGGAAGCCGCAACCAAACCGGCATTTCCAAAGGAAACCTGGGGAGTACGCGCTTCTCTTCCAAAGGCAAGATCCTGTTCCTGAGATTTTCGCGTTCTGCAATCAATCCGAGCGACATATCGAGAAAACTAACTCGCGTACCGCGTGGCCCGCGCTCTATTGGTACCGAACGCTCTTACGTACGGTCGGCTTCCCTCTTGCCTGACCTTGTGCGCTATAGTGCAGTTTCTCGGCCATCTGCAAGAATTCAGCAAGTACTGATTTCAAAGGACTTTTTCTAGGAAATCAAGAGTTTCCACCGCTCCGGTAAGTGCAAAGTGGTGCACACAAAATGGTAACCCGAGTGATTACTTTGGCGTTCTGCTTGAATTGACCGGCTGGCTTGTGTTCGTTTTTGGTGCGCCAAATTTCGATCGAGAATTGTCCAGACCTGATCCCCAGAGCGCCGTCCGGAAGCACGTTGAGGGACAGGACTTTATCTCAAAACTGAAACGATTTGCACTGCCTCGTGGTTGACTGCGCATGCGAGGAGATCATCTTGCAAATCAAATCCGGAATTCAGAAATAACGGCCTTGAGCTCGTGCGTTCATAGGGTTACGCGAACATCTCGTTATTTTTCCACAACCAAAAATAACAATCTCCAGAGTTGGTCGTGAATATGCAAATAAATGCATCGGGAGTCTGTCGCCTCATGATTCGCAAAGCGCCAGATTCGGAGCGTGACTCTGTGAATGCAACCGCATTTGCGAATGGACATTCAGGTATTCTGGCCGGATTCCCGCCAGAGCGAGTCGTTTTCGGCAGCACGGAACGTATGCAGTCTCTGCAACGCAAACTACATGTCGTTGCGCAGGCCAACGTTCCCGTGCTGATTTCCGGCGAAAACGGAACCGGCAAAGAGATCATGGCGCGCATGATCCACCAGCACTCCGGCATCAGTGATGGACCATTCGTAAAGGTCAATTGTCCGGCGATTCCGGGAACATTGCTCGAAAGCGAGTTATTTGGCTATGAGCGGGGTGCGTTTACTGGAGCTTATGCTGCCAAGCCCGGTCGCGTCGAAATGGCAAATCGCGGCACGCTCTTTCTGGACGAGATTGGGGAGATGGATCTCGGCATCCAAGCCAAGCTGCTCCAACTCCTGCAAGACGGACAATTCAGCAGAATCGGCGGACAGGAAGATCGCAAAGTCGATGTGCGAGTAATTTGCGCGACGAATCGCAGCCTTGAGACCGAAGTTGCATCCGGCCGCTTCCGCCAGGATCTCTTCTACCGCATCAACGTTGTTCAAATTCAAGTCCCGCCTCTTCGTCACCGCGCGCAGGACATATCTACGCTCGTCCACTACTTCCTGCAGCTCTATTCTGACAAGTTTTCGGTGCGGCCAAAGCCGATGTCATCGTCGCTGCTTGAAATGCTGCAGAACTACTCCTGGCCGGGCAACATCCGCCAGCTTGAGAACCTTATGAAGCGCTACGTCATTCTCGGCAATGACGAAGCCGTCACCTCAGAACTGGTAGTCCGCAATGGCGATTGCTTCGATCCCGTGATCCCGGCGGATGGCAAGATCTCACTCAAGCAGGCAACTCGGAACGCCGTCCGCGAACTCGAGCGCCGCATCATCCTCAAGGTTCTGCACGCGCATAACTGGAATCGCAAACGAGCCGCTCGCGCCATGAGCATCAGCTATCGCGCCCTGCTTTACAAAATCCAGGAGACAGGAATCAGTCCGGGTCGCGGGATTGCGATGGAACTCCTGGACGAGGCGCCCGTCGACGCGGTCGTGAACTGAGGAAAACTGGTCTGAGGCGGGTAAAACGCTCAGCAGGCACTTCGCTGATAACAGCGTAAAAAACAGCGAAAAATTTCGGGTTTGCTGCTTTGCTGCCCATTTCTCGCAAATTCCACGAAAAGAACAGCGAAAAACAGCGTAACAACAGCGAAAAAAGTGGTTTCGCGTAACGATATACTGTTGTGCAGTATGAGACGGTGCCAGTGCGAGGGATGGAACGATGCTGGAGCCTCCGGAGTTCAATCGCGCCGACGCTTTGCGGCGTCTGAATGCAACGCTGACGAACCGGCCCAACGATGGTAGGGCGCGTCCGCCGAGCGGCCTAAGCGCACACGGTTCGAATCGTCTCCACCGCCTGCTCGCAATCTTCGCGAGTGACGTCAAAGTGGGTAACCAACCTCACCAACGACTGCCCCACGGCGCTGGCAATCACATTCTTCTGTCTGAGCTTCTGCAGAAAAGCAGCTGAATCCATCTTTGTGCCGCGGATATGAAAGATGACGATATTCGTCCGGACCTTTTCCGGTGCGATTTTGATGGTGGGAATCTCAGCCAGTGCGCTGGCGAGCCATCGGGCATTGGCGTGATCCTCGTCCAGCCGGCTCGGCATCTCTTCCAAGGCAATCAGCCCTGCAGCGGCTAGTACGCCAGCCTGCCTCATGCCTCCACCTAGAGCTTTACGCACCGAGCGCGCCTGATCGATGAATTTCCGACTGCCAACCAGCATCGAGCCCACAGGCGCGCCCAGCCCTTTTGACAAGCAGAACATTACCGAATCGACTTTCCCGGCCACTTCAGCCACCGGGCGGTCGAGCGCAACCGCGGCATTGAAGATGCGGGCGCCATCCAAATGCACAGGGATTTCCCGCTCATGCGCCTGCTCACAAATCTCGTTCGTCACCTCAGGCGTGGTGATGGTACCGCCAGCCATGTTGTGCGTGTTTTCGAGTTCGATCAGACCAGTCTGCGCCCGCGCATAGCTCGGTGAAGGAATCCTGTTCTTGATTTCGCTCCAGGTAAGGATCCCGTCTTCGCCGCGCAAAGTCCGAATCAGGCAGCCGGAGAACAGCGCCGGCATGGCCATTTCCCAGTCGAGAATGTGCGCGCGCTCGTCGCAGATAATCTCCTGCCCGGGACGGGTGTGAACCTTGATCGCGATCTGATTGCCCATCGTGCCTGTAGGCACAAACAGGGCAGCCTCGCGCCCGAACATGCGCGCAGCAGTGGCCTCCAGCCGATTCACCGTCGGATCTTCACCGTAAACATCGTCTCCGACCTCCGCTTCGGCCATCGCACGACGCATCGCCGGCGTTGGACGCGTGACCGTATCGCTCCGCAGATCAATCACTCTCGGTGTTATTGACGCCGGCTCATCTTGCTCGAGAAATTCCAAGGCAGGTTTGCTCATAAGTTGTCAGGCTACGCTCTCGGTGATGAAACGTTCAAAAACCTCATTCGACAGCAGTCGTCCGCGCGACGTAAGCCTTAGCGATCTTGCGCTCTGCTCAAGCAGCCCAAGCGCTTCCATGTCGCGGATATCATCTCGGAAGCTTTGGAACTCCGGGGAGTTCAGTTCCATTGCGGATACGCCGCGATTGAGCCGCAGCCCGAGGAATAACCGTTCCTCGACCGCTTGTTCCTTGCCCACGCGTGTGACGCTTCGTTCATTTTCGCCTGCGATATAGGCGTTCAATTCATCGCTATTACTAAATCGCACCGCATCGAAGTCGGCGATTGGTCCTGCAGAGGGGAGCATCGAGTGTGCATCAAGACCAAAGCCGAGATAAGGCTGCCGCGTCCAGTACTTCATGTTGTGGCGGGATTCATGGCGGCTCTGGGCAAAGTTCGAGATCTCATACTGCTCAAGTTTAGCGCCGCGCAGAAATTCGATGGCTTCCAAATAAAGATCGGCAGCCAGATCCGAATCGGGAACGGCATGCGCGTGATACCGGCTGCCGCCCGCGATCAGCTCGCGTCCCAGGCGCGAATCTTCGTCAACTTCGAGGATGTAGACGCTGGCATGGGGCACGCCGGTGCTCGCGAACTGCTGCAAGGAGTGTCGCCAGCTTTCCGAAGTTTGGTGCGGCAAGCCCGCAATCAGATCGACGTTGATGTTCGCTATTCCGAATTCGCGGAGCCCTTCAATATCCGCCAACGCTCCCGCCGCCGTGTGCAGTCGGCCAACCGAACGAATTTCCGGATCGACAAAAGATTGCGTACCAAGACTGACACGATTAACGCCAGAGTCAGCCAGCACTTCCATAATGTCAGCATTTAACGTTCCGGGAGCAGCTTCGACGGTAATCTCAGCGTCTGGAGCGATCTCAAACTCACCGCGAATAATCGAGAAAATCTCTTTGAGATGCTCCGGCGAAAGCGTGGTCGGCGTGCCTCCGCCGAGATAAATCGAATCAACCTGCGGATCGAAAGCCGCGCCAAGTTGATTCGCCAGAGCCTCTGCCCCAACGATCTCCTCCCGCAACCGGGCGATGTACGAACCCATCAACTCCCGTGAGAAAACACCCGAAGCGAAATTGCAGAAGCTGCACTTCGAGCGGCAGAATGGGACGGAAATGTAGATTCCCAGCGGCATCGCGAACTCGAGTCAATTATAGGTAAACGGCGAAAAACCAAGAGCGAACACGAAGGTCACGGGGATTCAAAGACGAGGTCACGAAGAGCGTCTCCGTGACTTGCCTTTGAATCTTCGTGACCTCAGTGTTCGCTCCTGGCCGACAACGTGGTAGTATATTGGTAGTATGAAAGAGAAGACTTCGATCACACTGTCCTCGGATTTACTTGCAAGCCTTGACCGCCTTGGCGGAGGTAAGTCTTCACGTTCAGCCCTCATCGAGTCGATCTTGCGCGAGCACCTGCGAGCCCGCCAGAAACAAGCACGCGAGGCTCGCGATTTGGAACGCATCAATCGCGCTGCGGAACGTCTGAACGCGGAAGCCGAAGACGCACTTGGTTACCAGGCGATAGAGGACTGATGCTAGCCACTCGTGGACGTGTGAGACTGTGAAACGGGGAGAACTCTACCGTGTACGGCGGCCTACAAATGACCCAAAGCAGCACCGTGTGTTCGTTGTCGTGAGTCGGCAAACTTTGATCTCATCCAGGTTTGCGACGGTGATCTGCGCTCCTGTGTTCTCCAGCGGAGAAGGTCTCACCTCCCAGGTTTCGGTAGGACTTGATCAAGGTCTCAAGCACGAGAGCTGGATCATGTGCGACAACCTAATGAGCCTGCGGAAGTCCGATCTAACTGACTACATCGGAACTTTGTCGCAACAAAAGTCAGCCGAACTCGACGAAGCATTGCGAGTGGCCCTGAGCTTGGACTAAGCGAGAAGTTCTTCGTGACCTCGCTTTTAAAACTTCGTGACCTTCGTGTTCGCTCTTGGTTTAGGTTTTCGGCCCCAAATGCGCCGCACGAACATCCGACGACGTGAAGATAGAAACAAACTCGGCCTTGCCCGCAGCCTTCTCCACTGCGGGACGTCCACCTGCTTCTTCCCTTTCCACCAGGCACGCGACTCCCACGATCTCGAACCCAAACTCCCGCGCCACTTCGATCGCCTGGATGGTAGAAGAACCGGTTGTACATACATCGTCGACGATCACCACGCGCGCACCCTTTTGGCGGAAGCCTTCAATGCGCTGGCCCGTACCGTGACTTTTCTCCTGCTTGCGAACCAGGAATCCATGAATCAGAGAATCGCTCGCGTCGGAATCGTTGGGCCGCGCCGAACGTGTCTGCGCAAGCTGCGCCGTGAGCTGCGCAACGGCGACCACGATCGGATCCGCTCCCATAGTTAGCCCGCCGATCGCACGAGGCTTCCATTTCTTTTCCTGAATCAGATCTAGAAAAACACGGCCAGTCAGGCGCGCGCCTTCAGCGTCTAGCGTTGTCGTGCGGCAATCGATGTAGTAATCGCTCTTGCCGCCGGAAGAGAGCTTGAATTCCCCGAGGCGAAATGATTGGCGAGCGAGCATGTTGACCAGTAGATCGCGAGAGGAGGGCACGCAATTACATTAGCATCGCGACCGGCACCGTCGAATCAAAGGAAGCCATGATGTGCGGGATCGGCATGCAAACAGAACCGGCGGCGGTAGAGCGGGGTCCCCAGCAAGCGCCGGTGTTGCGGTTGCTGGGGTGCTAGGCGGTGGGCCGGAGATCGCCGAATGGCGAGCTCCGGGTACGACGAAGCTCGCGCTCTCGATGAGCGCAGCCGCAACACCATGCGGCTGCCCACCGCCTACCGGCGCCGGTTCCGTTCACTCTTTGCAACTCATCGCAGTCTTTCCATGTGTTGAAACCCGCTTGTAGCCACGAAGATCATCCCAAACAGGAATGCGTTGTAGCCGGAATGAACCAGAAAGCTCGCGCCTACCGATTGCGCTTTTGCCCGCACGTACGTCAGCACCATGCCGACGATAAACAGCACCAGCAATGGCGCCCACGCATGTGCTAGCTGTCCCTCATGCGTAAACGCAAACAGGAGAGAGTTCAACACCATCGC
>DATEMI010000635.1:0-2642 GCA_035275665.1 Terriglobales bacterium
TAATAATCGTTGTCCGGTTGTCGTTGTAGCGTGTGTTCAGGATGAGGCTAACCGTATCCCACACCCACTCGGTCGGCTTCACTGCGCCCAGTTCATCAAGCACCAGCACTTCAGTCTCAAACACCGGACGCAACACATCCAGTTCCGTCGTCTTCACCGAGTCGTTGTAGGAATTCTGGATGTTCTTCAACAGTTCGCGATAATCGCAGAACAGTGCCGCGATGCCTTTCGCGAGGATCAACTCCTTAATGATGCCGACGGCCAGGTGTGTCTTACCCACGCCAATGGGACCGATCAGCAGCAGGCCAGACTTTTCGACCGGATACTCTGCCACAAAATTTCGCGCCTCAAGCAGCGCCCGCTCGAGCGACGGATGCACCGCCTCAAACCGCGTATCGAATTCCGCCAGCTCGCAATGTTCATACCGCTTCGGGATCCGGGCCGCCGCCAGCAGCGAATCCGTTCTCGAACGCGTCTGGCAATCGCAACGCACCACGCGGCGGTCGGGGCCATTGGTTACCGGCTTCCACCCTGTGTCATGGCAGAGTGGACAAGCTGCACTGGCTCGGGTTTGTTCTCGGCCTTCCACCGAAAATCTCATTCCTGGGATCTCTTTTCTCGAGTAACTGCCGTGCAATGACTCTGCACCCGCACAGCGCCTTTATGCAAGTACCATTCAACACTGCATTGTGCACATCCTGTGAACTAAGACGCATGCCTGTGGACGTGCGAGGAAAACTGGCATCGGCGGTTGAACAGACTGGCAACGAAACGTGATCATTGGCGTTCCTTTTTCTTCGCGACACGCGTTCTCCACGCGTGGACACACAGGCAAAGATCCGCTTTTGTGTTGAGAATCTTGATGCGCTTCTCGGAGCGATTCAGGCCGATGGTATTGAACCCGAGGCGTGCTCCCGAAGACCGCGCCCAACGCGGGTTCGGACGCATCCTCATTCTCGAGGACAACTGTTTAGCACGCTAAGACCCGCCAAAAACGCGGCTGCGAGCTATCTTTTCCCGCAATGGCAATCCACTCTCAAGAAGGTATGAGCGCAGGAGCGAACGAAATTCAGTACCGCTCAGGAGGATTTGCTCTCGGCGCCTGGCGAGAGTCGTCTAAGTAGTTTTGCGTAGGCCGAACGGGCCACTACGCAAGCATTTCAGTTGACATCGCAAAAAGTAGGCTCACAATAGCTGCCACAGGTTTCCACTCAGCTAAGCTTCTTCGTCTCCCCCAGCGCGGCTGAGGACACCACAACCTGCCAACAGGAGAGACAATGAACAAAGCCGATCTCGTTGACCGGATCGCTGGCGCTTGCAATATCAGCAAAGCGTCGGCCACGACCGCGATCGACACTGCCGTGGACAGCGTTACTGCTGCCCTCAAAAAGGGAGACCGGGTTGCGTTGATAGGTTTCGGCACATTCTCGGTGTCACAGAGGAAAGCTCGAAACGGACGCAATCCGCAAACCGGAGCGACCATTAAGATCGCTGCCCGCAGAGTAGCTAAATTTACGCCTGGGGCCGAACTCAAAAAGGCAGTCAATAAAGGAAAATAGAAATTCCAACCGTCTCAACGGCAGGGGGTCGGCCCTGCCGTTTTTCTTTTTTTGCCGTGGAACCTCACTAACGACACTTGCGCGAGAAATGTTTCAGCGTGCGAGTTTGTGTCCTGCGTTTCCGAGCGAGTGGAGCGCGGCTTCGAGATTCTCTTGCTTGATCAAGACATAGTCGGTGTCGAACGTGGAGATAGCGAAGATTGGAATGCGGTTTTCTGCCAGAGGCTGGAGAAAGGAAGCCAGAATCCCTGTCTGCGAAAACGGGAACGGACCTTCGAGTTTCAGGGCGACCCATCCTGCTTCGCATTTGGCGTCAGGCAAAGGTCGCTGCTCTGGACAAACAACGGAAACTTCGTCGTCCGTGCGCGTGATCGAGACAAAGGGACAGGATGGCACCCAGGCTGGGAGCGGAGCGTCCGCGGAGAGCCGGCAAATCATGAAGCGTTCAGAAAGTTGGCGGAAGGTCAGGGTCATCCTTTAGCGACGACTGCTCGTTGGCGTTGCATCAAACAGGTTCAGGAAATAAAGCTTCTTTTCAGCGGACAAGAACGACGCTTCGAATGAGTTGCGGGCGATTTCGCGAAGCTGCTCGTCGGTAAACTCGAATGTTCGTTGAGCAAATTCGAACTCCAGGTTGAGCGTCGTCCCAAACATGGCGGGGTCGTCGGTATTCAACGTAATCATCAGGCCCTGATCGAAATACTGTTTCGCGGGATGGTCCCCGGGCTTGGCGCAGCAACCGGTTCGAAGATTGCTGGTAACACAAATTTCGATCGGAACCTGGCGTTCAGCGAGTTCTTCGATGAGTTCGGGATCCTGTGCGGCGGTCAGGCCGTGCCCGATGCGTTCGGCTTTCAGATTGAGGGCGCCCCAGACAGAAGCTGGCCCCGCAGTTTCCCCAGCGTGTGCCACTAGATGCAAACCATGTCCTCCGGCATATTGATAAACGTCCCGGAAAAGTTCGGGCGCGCCTTGGCGTTCGTCGCCGCCGATGCCGAATCCAACCACATTTCGCGCATAGTAGCGGACAGCAAGTTCTGCCACGGCCTGCGCGGGTTCAGCTCCAAACTTGCGCACAGCATA
>DATEMI010000636.1:0-2910 GCA_035275665.1 Terriglobales bacterium
GATGCTGTCGTGACCTCGATTCGAGGCAAAAAGAAAACGCCCGTTTGGATGGACAGCAATTTCCGCCGCAGTATTCTCGCCGGAAAATTCTTTGGGCAATGCGGAAATTGTCTGCAGCGGATGCAACACGCCCTTCGCAGCATCATAGGAGAACACCGAAACGGTAGACTGGAGTTCGTTGATCACATAGGCGAACTTGCCGTTTGGCGCAAATACCAAGTGTCGAGGCCCAGCCCCTGGTTCCGTTTTTGCAAAGGGTGGATCGTTCGGGGTGAGCTTGCCTGTCGAGGCATTGAAGCCATAGACAAGCAGTTCGTCCATCCCCAGGTCGGCAGAAATGGCGAAGCGGTTGTCGGGCGAGGTGTCTATCCAGTGCGCATGCGCTGCTTCCTGGCGTTCCCGATTTGGCCCTGAGCCTTTGTGCTGAATGAACGCAGTCGCGGCTCCGAGGCTTCCATCCTGCTGAATAGGGAACACCGAAACACTCCCTCCGGTGTAGTTCGCGACCAGCACATATTTGCCTGTCTTATCGAGCGACACGTAACAGGGATCCGCCCCACCCGAGGCGACCTCGTTTAAGAACCGGAGCCGACCGCCTGTCTCGATTGCAAATGCGCTCACTCCGCCGCTGGATTCATCTTTGTACTTCTGGACTTCATTGACGGCGTACAGCAATCTGTTTTTGTCATCGATGGTGACAAATGACGGATTCATGGTCTCTGCAGCCACTTGAGAATCGCTAAGCTGCCCGGAGGCTGGGTCGTAGTGATACGCGTAAATGCCCTTCGCTCCTTTGTCGGTGTAGGTGCCGACATAAAGGAGATATGTCGAAGTGCGGACGTCCTTGCCGAAGCAAAAGGCGCTGTATAGCAAAGCGATCAAAAGCACAACAATGCTGCGTGAATTGGAGTTCATTGTGCGCAAAAGTATCGCACACGAAGAATGCCGGGCAGAAGAAAGGGCTGAAAACAACATGCCCGGCACAAAGGCCGGGCATGTTGGCTGGGATTTACTGATTCACCAAACGCGACAAGCCTTCGCGCTCACCATCTTCTGACCTGGTTTGCAACTGAAGGCTTTGTCAAAGTCATCGCTGTTTTGCACTACGCCGATCACGCGGAAACGTCCTGGAGAGTGCGGATTGGTTTGGACTTGCTGGCGGAGCGCGGCATCAGTCTGGTTTTCGCACCAGATCTGACCGTAGCCGATGAACAGGCGTTGCTCGGGAGTGAAACCGTTAATGGCTTTCGTATTTACCCGCTGAGCGCCGCCTTTTCCCGATTTGGCCTGTTCCGCCTCCATGTTATGCAGCGCGCGCATGGCTACGCGCACGCCGCCATTGTCAGCGGTGTTCTCGCCCAGTGTGAGCCGACCGCGAATATGCAGATCGGGCAGCGGCTCGAACGACGAATACTCGTCGGCGATGCACGAAACCCGCTCCTCGAACGCTCGCGCGTCCACGGGAGTCCACCAGTCACGCAGGTTGCCTTGGCCATCGTACTTACGTCCCTGATCATCGAAGCCATGCGTGAGTTCGTGGCCGATCACGGCGCCGATGCCGCCGAGGTTCACGGCTTCGTCGGCTGTCTTGTCAAAAAACGGGGGCTGCAGAATCCCAGCTGGAAAATTGATGTCGTTAAACGGCGGGCTGTAGTAGGCATTGACAGTCGGTGGAGTCATGCCAAATTCGGTGCGGTCGAGCGGTTTGCCGATCTTCGCAAGCTGGCGATTTACTTCGAAGGTGTTAGCGCGTTCGACGTCGCCGAGGAAATCTCCGCGAACGATGTTGAGCTTCGAATAATCGCGCCATTTGCTCGGATAACCGATCTTGTTGCGGACATCTGCCAGCTTGACCAGCGCTGCCTTCTTGGTTTCGGGAGTCATCCAATCGAGGCTTTCGATGTCCTGCTTCAACGCAGTCTCGATTTCATCGACCATCTTCAGCATGCGGGCTTTGTCGGCAGGCGTGAACTCCTCCGCGACATAGGGCTGGCCGAGAGCCTCACCCAGTTGCTGGTCGGTTAGTCGCTCGCAGCGCTTCCAGCGAGCTTCGAGTTCCCTGGCGCCGCCGAGATACTTGCCGTAGAAATCAAAGTTCTCTTCGACGAATGGATCGGAAAGAACGCCGGCAAACTCGTGCAGCAGATGCCATTTGAAGTAGGCTCTCCATTCCTCTATTGGAACTGTATTCGCAAGTTCGTTGAGTTGCTTGAAGAATTCCGGATTGCCCACATTGAGCGATTCAAATGTCGGTGCAGTTGTACCTTTCACGAACTGCTCAAATCCAATATCGGGAGCAAGTGCGGCAAATTGTGCGACCGTCATCTTGTGATCGCGATTCTCAGGCTTGCGGCGCTCGATGCGATCCATTGAAGCCTGCGCCAGCTTGGTCTCGAGGTCCATCACCTGGCGCGCTTCGCCTTCCGGATCGCTGTCGCCCGCGAGCTTGAACATGTTCGCGACATGCTTCTCATATTTTTCGCGTTTCTCTTTAGAGTTCGCGTCGTCTTTGAGGTAATCGTCCCGATCAGGAAGGCCAAGGCCGCCTTGATCCGCGTAAGCGATCACACTGTTTGCATCGTGCATGTCGGGACTCGAGGTAAAGAAGAAAGCCGCTTCGCGCACCCCGAGCTCATGCAGATGAGCGAGCTCGGCAAGCGCACTGTCTTTGTCGCTCATGGAATCAATGCGATCAATCTCCGGCTGTAAAGCCTTAATGCCCTTGTCGTTGATCGCCTTCTCGTCCATGCACGAGGCGTAGTAGTCGCCGATCTTCTGGTGGACGGCGTCCCGTTTTGGGTCATCGGCAGAGGCCTTCTCCAGAATCTGCTTCGCGATAAGCCGATTGCGCTCGGCGAGTTGGCTGAAGCGTCCCCAGCGCCCCTGGTCGGGAGGGATGGCGTTGTTTTT
>DATEMI010000637.1:0-2386 GCA_035275665.1 Terriglobales bacterium
CTTGAGCTGCTGATATGTCGCTTTTGCCTGCTCGTAGGCAAGATTGTTCTTTTCCGCATCAATCTTCGAGAGGATTTCGTTGCGCTTCACCTCGAATGCGGCTGAATCGACGTCGTTCTCTGCCTGGTGCAGCGCACTGTCATCCGAAGCCTTGGTCGCAGCCTGATCGGCCCTCTTTTTATTTATCTGCTCGACGAAGTCCCGGTACGTCGCTTCCTGGTCGAGTGCGTTTCTGATCTGCTGCTGCTGATCGAACTGAACGAGCAGGTCACCTTTTTTGACATGACTCCCGCTGGGTGTCAGCTGCGTGATCACCAGAGTTCCCAATCCGGGCCCGGAAAGACGTGGAGCGGCTATGGCGAGGAAGTTAACGGCCTCGACGGTGCCGGTCAGTCGAACCGTGTGGACGAAGTCTGTTGCCTGTACGGTAAAGACTGCGGCGGCGGGATTCGCCGTTGGTTCGGAGCGACGCAGGTTCTTGAAGATGGCGAAGGCCAAAACAAGAGCCACAACCAGGCCGATAACCCACCAGATCCGTGCTCGGCCGCGTTTTGGTGGCTGGGGAACTACAAGTTGAGGAGCCGGCGCAGCGGCTTGAACTTCCGGAGCTTCGAGTACCTGCTTCACTGTGGAAATCTATTCCCGCGAGTGAGAGACTCGCGCCAGTATCTTAGCTGCTTTTGGACGTGAGGGACTATCAGGCGTTAGCACGATTTCACATGCCGAACCACCTGATGCTGCCGTGAGTAGAACGGCGCGATCGTCGCGCTTGCGCACTTTCTTTTGACACCGCACTGCACCGAAAGGTGCCAAAGTCGGCTCCGATGCTCCGGTGAGGCTCTCGCTTGTAGTCTAATGAAGAGTGACCACCCTCGCGACCGATCAGAACGAAACCGTCTTGCCGAAGTTGAGCCGCCGCACTTTCTTAAAGCGTGCCGGTTTGGGAGTCGGGGTGCTGGCCGTCGGATTGGCCGGTTATTCGGGTCTTATCGAGCCGAATGTCATCGATGTGACACGGCTCGATCTGAAAGTCAATCGCCTTTCTGCGGCATTCGACGGCTTCAAGATAGCCCTGATTTCCGATCTCCATTATGGGCCATATACGGGAGAGCACGAGATCAGCGCCGCGGTCCAGGACGCAAACCAGTTAAAGCCCGATATCGTATTCCTGCTCGGTGATTTCGTAACCGAGTCGTTGATCGGGCATTCGAACGACGGTGCCAGGAAAGCCGAGCCTTGTGCGAGGCTTCTCGCGCGCCTGGAGGCGCCATATGGCGCCTTTGCTGTTTTGGGAAATCACGACTACGCGACGAATCCGGAGTTTGTCGCCGAAGCACTTACATCACACGGTATTACTCTGCTGCGTAATACGAATGAAGTCCTTGAACGAAATGGAGCACGATTTTGGCTTGTTGGACTAAATGACGCAATGTTCGGCCATGCCGCCCTGGAGCAGGCGCTTCGCGGCGTACCCGCAGATGAGCCGAAAGTGCTACTCGTGCACGAGCCAGACTTTGCGGATGAGTCCTCCCGATATGGCATCGACGTTCAGTTCTCCGGTCATTCACATGGAGGACAAGTTCGCTTGCCTGGTATCCATCCGCTGTGGCTTCCACCTATGGCCAACAAGTACTACCGCGGGTACTACCGAGTGCGCGACCTTCAGCTCTATACCAATCGCGGCATCGGAACCGTGGCGCTGCCGTTTCGGTTCTGCGCTCCGCCGGAAGTCACGCTGGTGACGTTGAGGCCTGCATAATGGCCGCTAAGAATCGCGTGAAACACATTGGCATCGTCGCGTGCAGCGCCGAAGGTGCAGCGCTTTGCTATCGCACGATTGCGCAAGCGTCGGAACAGTTCCTGGAAGCGTACGACCATCCCAAAGTCACATTGCATTCGATTCCCATGGCTGCCTGGATTCCGGCATTCAACTCCGGCGACTATCGCGGAGTCGGCAAGTTCATGCTGGAATCCGCGAGAGTAGTGGCGAGTGCCGGCGCGGATTTCGCGATTTGTCCAGATAATTCTTGCCATCTTTCCTGGCCATATTTCATTCAGGAATCGCCGATTCCGTGGCTTCACATCGGCGAAGTTGTCGCGGAAGAAGCTAAGCGAAATGGTTGGAAGAAAGCTGGCCTGCTGGGAACACGATTCACGATGACCGGTCCCATGTACCGCGATGTGTTTCGCGCGCACGGAATGGAACTACTGGTGCCGTGTGCGGAAGATCAGAAGGTAGTCGACGATGCCATCTGGGATGAACTCGTTCGTGGCAACTTTCCTGAGACTTCGCGGGTTCGCTACAACGAGGTGATTGCCAGGTTGAAAGAACGCGGATGCGACTGCGCGATCTTAGGCTGTACCGAAATTCCCCTTTTGGTCCGAC
>DATEMI010000638.1:0-11327 GCA_035275665.1 Terriglobales bacterium
CATTGCGGGCAGAAGAATCGTCATGACGATGAACGATTTCTTCCGCACAGTCTCGAGATATTCGCGTCTCGCGAACAGAAAAATGTTATGCATCGGTCTTCCCCACGGTGTCGATGAAGATGTCTTCGAGTGACGGCTCAACCAGTTCGAATTTGTTCACGCGTGAACGCTGCGCAACAAGATGTAGTAGCTTCTGCGAGTCTGCGCCCGGCGCCATCCGCACTTCGACGTAATTGCCGTAGTTGTTGAAGGACTGCACGAGGCCGTTTTCTCGCAGGAACTCGTCCGATCCTTCATACTCGATCTGCACGTTGCTTCGCCCATAACGTCCCTTAATCTCTTTGAGCCTTCCTTGCAGAACAGCCTCTCCACGATTAATAAGGCAAATGGAACTGCAAAGCTTCTCAACCTGGTCCATGCGATGTGTAGAGAAAAGAATCGTGCGGCCCTGCTTGTTGAGTTCGAGCAGCACATCTTTGAGCAAGCTTGCATTCACGGGATCAAGACCGGCAAACGGCTCATCCATGATGAGGAACTCGGGATCATGCAGTAGCGTGGAGATGAACTGCATCTTCTGTTGCATGCCTTTGGACAACTCTTCCGTCTTCTTATCCATCCATCCGGCGATCTCCATGCGTTCACACCACTGCTTGGCGCGAGCCAGAGAGTCGGAAGCGGAGAGCCCGCGCAATTGTCCGAACAGAACCAACTGCTCGCTGACCTTCATCTTCTTATAGAGACCGCTAGTTTCGGGAAGGTAGCCAATTCGCTTGAGATGGTCGCGCCGAAACGGCTCACCGAACATCCGGACTTGGCCTGAATCGGGAACGGTGATGCCGATCATCATTCGGATCGTGCTGGTCTTGCCTGCGCCGTTGGGACCAAGCAGGCCGAAGATGCTTCCCCGTTCAATATTGAGAGAAAGATCCTTAACGGCGACAAACTTGTCGTAGCTCTTGCGGACCTGATCGAGTTCAACTGTGTACATGGTGGTATTTACGTGCGATCTGAAAATTAAGTTCAACCAGGAACGGCGAACACGAGAGTCTCAGGGCAACAGAAGAGGTCAGAAGAGTTCTCGGTGTCCGGTGCTGCCTTCGTGCGCTTCGTGTTCGCCGTTCTCAAGCAGTTGTTTTTCGCGCCGCTGAGGCAGGTGACACTCGATTACGCCCGGCTTCCTTCGAGGCGTAGAGCGCGGCATCAGTAGCGGCCACGAGTTCATCGCGTGTCTTTCCGTTGGAAGGATACTCCGCCACACCGGCACTGATCGTCACCTTCACCGGAACACCCGGAAAACGATAGGCCGCAACAACGCGGCGGAGCTTTTCAGCAACCTCTAGCGCGTTGCTTCCTGATGTCTGGGGCACCAAAATGGCAAATTCCTCTCCACCATAGCGGCATACAACGTCAACCTTGCGAAGCTGCTGGCCAAAGACAGTAGACACTTGCCGAAGCACTTCGTCGCCAAGCAGGTGCCCAAATTCATCGTTAAGGCGTTTGAAATTGTCGATATCGATCATAATGATCGCCAAGCGCCCGTCATAACGAGAAGCACGCTCGATTTCCGATGCGATCTGCATCTCGAAATAGCGGCGGTTGTAAATACCGGTGAGACCATCACGATAGGCAAGCTGCTGCGCCTGTTCGAAGTAATGAGCGTTCTTAATGGCGCCGGCACAGATGTCGGCTACTGACTCGAGTGGCGGGACATCTTCGGCTGTAAAGTTGCCGGGAGTGGCGCTTTCGAGCATCAGCACTCCAAGTTTCTCGCCGAAAAAGATGAGCGGGACGCACACCTCAGAGCGCGTCTCGACAAAGCTCGCCAGATATCTGCGCAGCGATCGGACATCGTTTTCCACAACTGTTTTTCCAAGTTCCAGCGCGCGCATTCCCATTCCGGTACCAACCGGAAGTGCAGCGCCTTGAGGCAGAATCGGAGTCAACTTTCCCTTGTGTGCGCGGACACTCAAATGATCATCTTCGTCGAGCAGCGAGACCACCACGTGGTCTACGGCAAATTTTTCCAGTACGAGATCGCAAACTTTGGTCAGCAATTCATCAAGGTTCAGGACTGCAGTTGTCTGGCGGGCGATAGCGTTAATCGCCTCCAGCTGCTTGGTTCGTCGCTGCTCGAGCGTATACAGCCGAGCATTTTCGAGGGCGATTGACGCCTGCGTGGAAAAGAGAGTGAGAAGGTCGAGAGTTTCCGAGTCGAAGGCATCTAACTTTTCGCTCTGGATATCAAGGACTCCTACTACTTCATCTCGGACCATCAGCGGAATCGCCACTTCGGACCTGGTTGCAGGAAATCCCGCGATATAGCGCGAATCCTGACTTACGTCCGGCGCATACACGGGGCGCTTCAATTCGGCTGCGCTCCCGATAATTCCTTTCCCC
Source organism: Terriglobales bacterium (assembly GCA_035275665.1). GTDB lineage: Bacteria > Acidobacteriota > Terriglobia > Terriglobales > Acidobacteriaceae > Gp1-AA112. Next base: position 2,398 of record DATEMI010000638.1, read on the forward strand.
AGCGGGATACTGATGCGGCCTTCTTTTTGCGGGCGTCCGATCGAGGTACGAACGAAGAACTCGCCCGTGCTCGAATTCAGCATCAGCACCGCCGAGTTGGTTACATGGAAATAGTCTCGGACGATGCTAAGAATCTGGTCGAGAACCTCGTCCAGATCGAAAGTAGATAGGACGGCCTGGCTGGCGTCATAAAGTAGGGCAATCTTCTGCATAGTGGCGCTATACGCAAATGTTTTAAGGCCATTCCGGCCCGAATCGCTGCCAGGGGAGATACGAAACCAAACCAGAAAGGAGCAAGCCTAACGCTCTCATTAGGCCCGATTTCTAGCGGATTGACAAGAGTTTTGGGCCATTTCGGGCCATTTGAAGGTTTGATTTAGAGCGACTATAAGCTATTTGCCTCATATGGACGGGGGGGGGCCGGATTAACGCCGCTGTTCGCTTGGTGGCCGTCCGGGTTGCGGACGGAAAAGGAGGGCAATCAGCCCATAGATGACGAGGCAAATCCAGAAATCGATGAGCAAGCCGAGATCCGGCAAGAGATGGTAGGTGCGATGCTGCGCCACCAGCGGCAAGTGCGGCATGATAAGGAAGTAAATTACGTTCCCCAACACCACGGCAGCCAAAGAGATGAAGAAATTTCTCGAAAAGCTCACTCTCTCCATTAGACACCCGAATCTGTGGTGCAGGTTTCCCAATCGAGAGACGCTCGTCCTTGGAGCCAGAGTGGCGAGCTAGATTAAGCCGATGGCTTCCAAGTCTTTAGAAAATCGACGATTACCTGCGGATTCAAACTCCGAGCGGTAGAGAATTCGTGCGTCTTCTGGCTGTACAGGAGCTTGCCCCGGCTGCTGAGCACGGCGACGACCGGGACGCCCTCAATTGGGGTGTCGTATTTCTTCGCGATATCCAGATTCTTGTCGCGTTGGCCGATGTCGATGTGGACAACGTGAAAGTTCTTATCGACGAGCGGCTCGATGTTGGGCTGATGAAACCGATAATCCAGGGCAAAGCAGTCGAAGCACCAACTGGCTCCGAAGATGAGAAGCACGCGTTTGTGGTCTTTTGCCGCAGCTTGCAATGCATCAGCAATTTCCTTATGAGCATCTGCAGTGCTGGGGTAGAGCTCGCGAAGCTTGGCAGAAACTCGATCTTGGGTGGGCGGTGCCTGCTGAGCCAGCAGCAGTGCAGAACCTAAAAAGACAAACAGTGTGACTGATAGCCGCATGACTGATAGCCGCACAATTCTCATGAGATCAATATAGCTGGCTGTTTCAATACACTCCAGATTTGCCACCAGCTAATCCCAAGCTGCTGACCGCGAGCCCCCTGTTTATACTGATCTATTCTGCACAGATTCGCAGAATCATTCTGCCGTGGCCGACGACCTTGGGACTACCCCTACCTCCGACACCAGCACCTGGACCTTGCGTTTCAAGGCGCTGCCGGCCTTCCGTAGCGGAGAGCTCTGGTACTACTTCGGTCCCGCATTTGTCGCCAGCATTGCTTACATAGATCCGGGCAACTTCGCCGCGAACATTGAAGGCGGCACCCGATTCGGATACTCCCTACTCTGGGTGTTGCTGTGGTCGAATGCCATGGCGATTCTCATTCAATATCTCGCCGCTAAGCTGGGCATTGCGACTGGACGCACGCTGCCCCAATGTTGTCGCGAAAACTTCTCTCGTGGCATGAACCTGTTCCTGTGGTTCGCGGCCGAGGGAGCCGCGTTGGCCACGGATCTGGCAGAATTTCTCGGTGCGGCGCTGGGTTTCTACCTGCTGGCTGGGCCATCACTCGTCGCTCGCGGCTTCGATAAGTCGACGGTCCTGATGTTGGCAGCATTGGCAACTGCGGTGTGCGTGTTTCTCATTTTGGCACTCGAGCTCTATGGCTTTCGCAAGCTCGAAGTAGCCATCATGATGTTCGTCTTCGGTATTGCTGCTTGCTATGCGATTGAGCTGTTCCTGGCTAAGCCAAACTGGGCACAGGTCGGATTCCACATTCTCGTGCCTGAGATCAGCTCGCGGAACATTTACGTAGCCGTCGCCATGCTGGGTGCGACGGTCATGCCTCACGTGGTCTATTTGCATTCGGCCCTGGTTCAGGATCGTGCTCGGCAGGCAACGGGAAGCTGTCCGACAGGACAGCGACTCCACCGCCTACGCCATCTTCAATTTGAATTGATTGATGTGCTGGCGGCCATGAACGGTGCATGGCTGATTAATACAGCCATGATCGTGATGGCTGCCGCCGTCTTCTTCGCGTCCGGCAAACATGTAACTTCGATCGAAGAAGCGCACCAGACTCTAGCGCCATTGCTCGGCCGAGTGTCCGCGGGAGCATTCGCTTTAGCGCTCCTGCTCTCGGGCCTTTCCTCATCGACGGTGGGCACGATGGCCGGCCAGGTGATCATCGAAGGTTTCCTGAATATCCGCTTCAGCGTCTTCCTCCGTCGACTCATAACGATGATCCCCGCCCTTATCGTGATTGCCATCAAACTCGATCCGCTGAAGATACTTCTTCTCTCGCAAGTGGCGTTGAGCTTTGCACTGCCCTTCGCGCTCGTGCCATTAATTGCCCTGACGCGGCGGAGCAACGTCATGGGCGAACTGGTCAACGGAAAAACGACAAACATGCTCGCCTACGTAACCGTAACGGTCATCATCGGGCTGAACCTGCTGCTCATTTATCAGGCTGTGGGTGGGAAGTTCTGACAACTCAGTTCTGGCAAGTAAATGCTCAGATTTTCACATTCATTGATTCCGTTGGGATGGACCGCCGATTTTCGTATACCTAAGTGCAAGGCAGACCATCTGCATAAATCCGCTCCTCAAAGTGCCTCCGTACTTGAAGCAGCATTGGCCGAAATGTGGGGGACAAAGCCTTCGCAAGTGGTTAATTTGCTATTGCTCGCCTATGGACTGGCGGGTAGAATTGCCGCCCATCCGCAAACAGGTGCTGGCACTCGTCGCAAAGTGGGCCGAATTGGCTCGACTCACACGCTGAGGTGTTCAACCGTTTACGGAGCGGCTTCGATCTCGAGCGGCGGAGAGCTGTCACATTTTCCGCGGCAGGGAATCACACCCGGGTGTGTAATCAGCGCTGGGTCGAGAGCTAATCCTGGCCAAGCGCAGGCTCATGTTCGTGGTAGGAACCTCAAATCCAGAAAACACAATTAGGAGAAACTCATGACGAAGTCAGTAAAGTTGGCAATCGCAAGCGCAGCTCTGGCGGGCATGGTGGCAGGAACCAGCGCGAGCATGTTTGCACAGGATCAGTCGGGCAGCACCAGCACCGACAAGAGCTCAAAGAAGACTGCAAAGGCTTCTAAGCACACGAAAGAAAAACATTCTTGTAAAGGCCAAAACTCCTGTAAAGGAAAAGGCGGCTGCAAGAGCGGCGACAATGGCTGCAAAGGCCAGAACTCTTGCAAGGGCAAGGGTGGCTGCGCAACCGACGGCTCCAAGATGCCGGAGTAGCACCACGTCCGTCGTAGTTTGTGGGCCGAGTGCTATTCTGGGACTCGGCCCTCTCTCATCCCAGGCAGAGGTCCCAGTTTTCTAATGTCGTCCAACCGTTTTAACGCGTTCAAAGATCTCGGAGTCGGGATCGGTCTTCGCGTTCCTCATTACAACCACATTCTAAGCAAGAAGCCCCTCGTCGGCTGGTTCGAGATCATCTCAGAGAACTACATGATCGACGGCGGACGTCCGCTGCATATCCTCGATCAGATCCTGGAGCAATATCAGGTCATCCAGCACGGTGTATCGATGTACTTCGGCTCGGCCGAGCCATTGAATCGCGAGCATATGAAGAGACTGAAAGCATTAGTGCGTCGGACGAAGACTCCGTGGCTCTCCGACCATCTCTGCTGGGGCAGCGTTGACGGCACATATAGCCATGATCTACTCCCGATGCCGTACACCTTCGAGGCAGCGAAACTGACTGCCGAAAACATCAAAGAAGCGCGCGACTTTCTAGAAGTGCCGATCGCGGTTGAAAACGTAAGCAGCTACGCCGAGTTTCACGTCTCAGAAATGACGGAATGGGAATTCTTAAACGAAGTGGTGGAGCGCGCCGATTGCGGCATTCTGCTCGATGTCAACAACACCTATGTCTCCTCGCAGAATCACAATTTCAATCCGTTTACTTATCTCGAAAGCGTGCCGATGGAGCGCGTCGCGCAAATTCACATCGCCGGCCACTCGAAATACGAGAAGTACATTCTGGATACCCACGATCATCCGGTCATCGATCCGGTATGGAAGCTTTATGCGCGTGCAATCGAATTGGCTGGACCAACTCCCACATTGCTCGAATGGGACGATCACATTCCATCCTTCGATGAGGTTCACTCCGAAGCGCTGAAAGCGAATCGTTACGTGCCCTCGAATGTTCCCGAACTAGCGGCGGTGTCGGGATGAATCTCGCCGAGCTGCAGCGCCGTTTCGCCGAAGCGCTCTACACGCCGCTGAATTCGGAAGAGGGAATCGCCGATCGCACGCTGCTGGGCGAGTCGATGCAAGAGGCTGTAGAAGCTCTCGTAAAGCCCAATGATCGCTTGAGTCCGACAGAGCGGCTTGAGATCTACAGTCGCTCGTACTGGTTCCGCATCATTTCTAGTCTGAATGAAGACTTCGTCGGATTGCGTGCAGTTGTTGGTGATGAGAAATTTGACGCTCTGGTGCAAGCGTATCTAACAGAGAATCCCTCGCGGTCGTTTACTCTGCGTAATCTAGGTTCGCGGCTCGAATTCTGGCTACGCTCCAATCCGACGTACATTCATCCACACGAGCAGCTCGCACTGGATATGGTTCGCCTTGAATGGGCCGATACGGAATGCTTCGACGCTGCTGAAAGTCCGGCACTCACGCTTCAGGACATCGCTCGAGTAGGCGAGGATCCAAACCTGCATTTGCAACCGCACATTCAATTGCTCGAGTTGCACTACCCCGTCGACAAGCTGCTGCTCGAAATTCGGGAAGAGACAGATGACGAATCCGATGAAGCCAGCAACACCTTCTCCGAACGACGCTCACGCGCGCGCGTAAAACGCGTTCGCAACTCGAAGCCAAAGCCGGTGTTTGTCGTTGTGCATCGCGTGGATTACGTCGTGTACTTCAAACGAGTCACCCCGGAAGCGTTTCGTATTCTAAGCTCGTTCAGAAATGGGATGAGCCTCTCAGAAGCGATTGCCACGGCCTTCAATCCATCCACCGTACCGCAAGCAAGGCTCACTGAACTGGTTCAAGGTTGGTTTCGTGACTGGACCGAGTGGAAGTGGTTTGGAAAAGAAGCTACTTCGCTTCTAAGCTGCTGAGCTGCCACCCACTGTTGAATGCGTCATCTTCACGGTCCAACTATCCCATGATCGCGACTTGGTCAAGGGTCCGAACGCCGCAAAGAACGTCGCACTCGGACGAAATACCCTAGCCTGTAATGGGCGTGATTCACGTTGGCCTGCGCTCAGATAGAATTGTCGGTCGTGTCGAACGTTCAACTGTCACTCAGCCCAGCAAGTCGCTTGATTTCTCCAACCCCGGCACGCGCGTCCTGCGCTGCCAGGCTTTCAACATCGTTCCTGCTCTGCTTCGTCTTTGTACTGACGCCGTACTTGGCGGCCCAGCAGGAGCCGTGGCAAAAAGTTCCCATTCCTCCTCTGCACACGTTCGCGCCACAGGAGCCCACGCGGATTCAGCTTTCCAACGGCATGGTCATCATGCTGCAGGAAGATCACGAACTGCCCCTGATTAGTGCGACGGCTCTGGTGAAAGGCGGATCGAGTTCCGAACCGGCGTCGAAAGTAGGGTTGCTTTCGATCTACTCTTCCACTTGGCGGACCGGAGGCACGGACAGCAAAACTGGCGATCAACTCGATGACGAGCTCGAGGCCATTGCCGCCCGAGTAGAGGCCGGGGGAAGCGTCGATACCACCTCGCTAAGCTTCAACTGCTTAAAGCAGAATCTCGATCAAGTATTCGCCGCCTTTCTTGACCTGCTGGAACATCCGGCCTTCCGTGAAGACAAGATCGAACTGGTCAAAGGTCGTCTCAAGACTGCCATTTCGCGACGCAACGACGAAGTCGGCAGCATTGCCGGACGCGAAGCTGCCATCTTGGGCTATGGTCCGGAGAGCCCTTATGCGCGCGAAATGGAATATTGGACTGTAGATGCAGTCACTCGGCAGGACTTAGTTAATTGGCACAAACAACACTTTGCACCCAACAACATTATCATCGGAGTAGTTGGCGATTTCGATTCAAAACAGATGGAAGCTCGGCTGCGCCAGGCCTTCGGCTCCCTGCCCAAAGGAACTCCATACAATCCTCCGCAAATTCCCGTTCCGGGACCGAAGCCCGGTGTGTATCTTGCCGAGAAAGACGATGTGAATCAGAGTGACATCAGTCTCATCGGCCTGGGAATCCGCCGCGACAATCCCGACTACTTCGCTGTGCGCGTGATGAACGAAATATTCGGCGGAGGTTTCTCTTCGCGCCTGTTTAAGAACCTGCGCGCCACCCAAGCTTTGGCGTACTCCGTCGGCGGCGGCATCGGCGCGAGCTACAACCACAAAGGTTTGATCGACATCAGCATGGGCACAAAGAGCGGTTCGACCGCCAAGGCTATCGAGGGACTCTACAAACAAATCGACGATCTGCTCGCCAATCCGCCGAGCGGTGCAGAACTGAAGCAGGCGAAAGACTCGATCCTCAATGGTTTTATTTTCGCCTATGACTCACCGGATAAAGTGCTAAGCGAACAGTTGACTTATGAGCTGTATGGATATCCCAAAGATTTCCTCGAACGCTTCCGCGGTGCCGTAGAAAAAGTCACAGCCGCAGATGTGAACCGCGTCGCTCGCAAGTACATCGACAAGACCAAACTCGCTGTGCTGGTAGTTGGAAACCCGAAGGAGTTCGACAAACCGCTCACGACTTTCGGGCAGGTAACGAACCTCGACATCACGATCCCGACCGCGCCGCCTGGAAGTAAGACCACAGTTGCAGCGAGCGGAAAGCAATAAAGAAGAAGAGCGAACACAAAGGCAACAACAAGACCACGAAGAACAGTCCGTGAACTCTTGTTTTTTCTTTCGTAACCCCGTGTTCGCTCTTCGATTTAAGAGGCAGTCTTGGCTGCAGTTCGCTTCCGCAGCTCCTCGAGCACCATCGGACCAATCTGGTATACGCTGCCGGCTCCGAGCGTCAACACAACATCGCCGCTCGCGGCGCGACCTCCGGTCGAATTGACGGCATCCTCGAATGACGGCGCATATTCTGCGTCAGTTCCCGCAGAACGAATTCGCCTAACCAGCAACTCAGCAGTAATTCCCGGAATGGGGTCTTCACTGGCGGCGTAAATATCCAAGACCTGCAGAGTGTCCGTATCTCGAAATGCGGTTGCGAACTCGTCCGCTAAATCCTGCGTGCGTGTGTAGCGATGCGGCTGAAAGATTACGTGTATCTTTCGATATCCGCATTGACGCGCTGCTGCGAGCGTAGCGCGAATCTCCGTCGGATGATGCCCATAGTCGTCCACCACTGCCACACCTTCGGCTGTTCCCTTGAGCTGGAACCGTCGATCGACACCGCGAAACTGATTCAAAGCTTCGGCGATCTTCTCGGCGGGAACATCAAGCCCAATTCCGGCTGCGACCGCTGCTGTCGCATTCAGGATGTTGTGATGCCCGGGCACGTGAAGAGCGAACTCACCAACCCTTTTGGCGCCGCTGGCAACTTCAAAGCGCGTGCGTGGAGCGTCCGCTGCTGGTTTCACCGCAGTATCGATCACATTCGTGCGAAAGTCCGCCTTCTCGGAGGTGCCATAAGTGATTACGCGACGCTCCAGACGGGGCAGCAATGTGGCAAGCCGCTCGTTATCAGTGCACGCAATCACGGCGCCGTAAAAAGGCACGCGATTCATGAAGTCCACAAAAGCCTGGTCCACGTCTTCCATATCGCGATAGCAGTCCATATGTTCACGATCGATGTTGGTCACGATGGAGAGAATCGGCGAGAGCTTGAGAAAAGAACGATCGCTCTCGTCGGCTTCAGCAACGAGGTACTGCGACTTGCCCAGGCGCGCATTCGAACCCATTGCATCGACGCGTCCGCCAACAACGACCGTTGGATCGAGTCCACCTGCAGCGAGCACAGCTGCGACCATCGACGTCGTTGTCGTCTTCCCATGCATGCCCGCAATGGCAATCCCATACTTCAGGCGCATGAGTTCGGCAAGCATCTCTGCACGTGGTATGACGGGGATCTTCTGCGCTCGTGCAGCTTGAATTTCCGGATTCTCTCGTGCGATCGCGGAACTGGTAACAACTGTTTCTGAGCCCGTAACGTTCTCCGCGCGATGTCCGATGAAAATCAGCGCGCCAAGGCTGGCAAGGCGTTTCGTAACCGACGATTCGCGGAGATCGGATCCGGAGACCTTGTAGCCGAGCGTAAGCAGCACCTCAGCGATGCCGCTCATGCCGATACCGCCGATGCCTACAAAATGAATGCGCTGAATCTTCGCGAACATAGGGGATGGGTACAGGGAACAGGTTACAAGGAATCGCGCCGACTGTCCTCTGTTCCCTGTTACGTATTTGCAAGCTTTGCAGCTATCTCGCCAATTTGAGCTACCGCGTTGGGATGCGAGAGCCTTCGCGCTCTGGATGACATTTCTGCGAGCACGGCTGGATTTCGCAGAAGATCAGCAACCGCAACGATTAACCGTTCCGGTGTCAGTTCCGCCTCGGGAATCAAGCGCCCTGCGCCGGCTTTTTCGAGAGCTTCCGCGTTCTTGCGTTGATGGTCATCAGCAGCAAATGGAAATGGAACGAAGATAGCCGGCTTTCCTGCTGCCGTGATCTCTCCTACGGTGCTTGCTCCTGATCGACACAACACGAGGTCGGCTTCGGAAAACGCGGAAGGCAT
>DATEMI010000639.1:0-2006 GCA_035275665.1 Terriglobales bacterium
AACCAGAACCCGCCCTTCTGTCGGCTCCGTGATGCGGCTCAAAATCTTGAGAAGCGTGCTCTTTCCGGCGCCGTTGCGGCCAATGATACCAACAACCTCACCCTTCTTGACGTCGAAGCTCACATTCCTAAGCGCCCAGAACTCCTCTACTTCGTCGCCTTGAACGACCTGGCGCCCGCGGAACACGTCGATTGCCTTCCGCGTAAAGTTGCGGGCCTCGCGTCCGATGACGTCGCGTAGCGCTGTATAGCGGTATACCCCCTGTTTGCCTGATCTGTGACCAAGCAGGTACCTCTTCGACAGATTTTCTACGGTGATGACTGCATCCATGTTTAGCGCAATGCCATCTCAGATCAGATCCGCAAAGCTCTTCTCCATCTTTCTGACCGACCAAGCCGCCGAATGATAAGCCGCGTACCGCAAGAGACCCGCGTAGAATTATACCGAACCGACAGATCACGCCACGCGAGCACCCGGCGCGATAGCTAAAGGACCGGCTGGACACTCGCGCTGATGAGGAGGTCAACCGGATGGCGAAACGACTTTGATACTGGATGCCGCGAATTGGCGATTTTCATTTTGCTTAAGTAGTCGAGCGTGACGCATCACCCTCCATCGGCTGCGAGTTCTACATGGCAAGGTTTGTATAGTATTACTAAACACGCAATGCGAAGAAGTGCCGATGAAATATGCGCAACTTCGATTTCATTTCGGCCGAAAGTGTTTAGCGACCCAGCATCGGTTGTTGACTGAATTTTTCCACCCATAGATTCTGCACGACAAGAAAGCAACCGCGCTCACGGCTCCTTAGAGCGTGCACATGCTCGCCCGGCCCTGATGCGTTGGGCGATCAAGACTAATAGGCGAGCGGATGGCGAAACGGGTCCGGCACGACGATCGAGGCGGTCGCGAAGCGGATGAACGAGGCATTGCTGCGCCGTCTGGGTTACCTACTACGACCAATCCGATGAAACTGAAATATGACCCTCAGCTTATCTACGATGTCGGGATGAACAACGGAGACGATACTGCGTACTATCTGCGGCGCGGGTTCCGGGTCCTTGCAATTGAAGCAAATCCAGATTTGGTGGCCAACGCCGCCAAGCGATTTGCCGACGAAGTTGCAACAAAGCGTTTAATGATTCTTAATGTTGGCATTGCAGCTGAAGAGGGCGTACTTTCGTTTTGGATATGCGAAACGGATTCGCGGCTTAGTTCATTCGACCGGCGTCTCGCGTCGCTGGACGGCTCCTGCCCGCATCACGAGATCCGTGTTCCTTGTCGAAGGTTTCGCTCATTACTTGAAGAATTTGGGGTACCCTTCTATGTGAAGGTCGATATTCAAGGCAATGACTTCCTTTGTGTGGAGGATCTCGACCCGCATCAACTGCCTAAATTCATCTCCGTCTCAGAAGTGACTTTATTGGCGTTGCTGCGTAAACGTGGCTTCAACTATTTCAAATGCATCAGTCAGACGCATTTTTTGCCGCTTCAGCTGCCGCCGGTTGTCGAGACCGGTCGCGTCCAACGCGCAGAATGGCTGCGACAAAATAGGAACCCGCTGATCCGCGCATGGCGGAAACTTGGCGGCCGGCACTGGATACAGTGGCAGCTCAATCGCACTCGAACGAGCGACGGCTGGGTGTTTCCAGAAGGCAGTTCAGGGCCCTTCGGTGACGAATTGCTGGGGCGATGGCTCAGCTACGACGAGCTAAGCAAGACTTTAGGCGAATTTTTGCGCCTGCGGCAGGAAAGCCCACGAAGCTTGCTCTGGGCACCAGAAGGAATATTTGCTGTCAGATCGGTTTGCGGGTCCCGCTCGGTGGAGTGGTCCAATCCTTTCTGGGTTGATTTGCACGCGCGACGCGATTGAGGCGAGAGTGTGGCCTGCACCCGGTTTGGATGACCCCTAGTTAACCCGCATTCACCGGATAACGCACTGAGTTTCGGCGCGGCTTGCGCGATTGGGATATAGCGATCACCATCTTAGCCTGGATCGAGCGAGG
>DATEMI010000640.1:0-6914 GCA_035275665.1 Terriglobales bacterium
ATCGCTGATGATCTCCGGCGGTCCGATGCTCAACGGAAAATTCCGTGGCCGCGATATCGGCTCCGGTACTGATGTTTGGAAATTTAGCGAAGACGTGCGCTGTGGTGTGATGAGCCTTGGTGATTTCATGGACGCCGAAGCCTGCATGAGCCGGTCTGCCGGACACTGCATGACCATGGGGACCGCCTCGACCATGGCCTGCGTCGTAGAAGCACTCGGCATGGGTCTGCCAATGAATGCGGCAATCCCTGCAGTGGATGCGCGGCGTTATGCGCTGGCGCATAACGCCGGTCGTCGCATCGTCGAGATGGTGAAAGAGGATCTGCGCATGTCAAAGATCCTCACGCGCAAGGCATTCGAAAATGCAATCCGAATCGTTGGTGCGATTGGCGGCTCGACGAATGCGGGGATCCATCTCATTGCGATCGCCGGGCGCGTGGGTGTCGAGCTTTCGCTCAAAGACTGGGACACGCTCGGACGCGACGTCCCCTGTCTCCTGAATCTCATGCCGGCAGGCAAGTACCTGATGGAGGACTTCTATTACGCCGGCGGATTGCCCGCGATCATTCGCGAACTGGGTGACGTGATTCATCGCGATGCTCTGACCGTGAATGGCAAGACAATCGGCGAGAACGTGAAAGATGCTCCTTGCTACGACGCAGATGTCATTGCTCCCCCAGAAAAACCAATTCGGGAACACAGCGGGATTGCCGTCCTGCACGGGAATCTTTGTCCCAACGGCGCGGTGCTAAAGCCTTCGGCGGCGACTTCGGAATTGATGAAGCACACTGGCCGTGCGGTCGTCTTCGAGAACATCGAGCACTTCTACGAACGCATCGACGATCCCAATTTGGATATCGACGAGCGCTGCGTTATGGTCCTGAAGAACTGCGGTCCGCGCGGATATCCGGGGATGCCGGAGGTCGGCAATATGCCACTGCCGCCCAAGATTTTGAAGAAGGGCATCGCCGACATGGTCCGTATCTCAGACGCGCGCATGAGTGGTACTGCGTATGGCACCGTCGTTCTGCATGTCTCGCCAGAGGCGGCAGCAGGTGGCGTACTGGCAGTGGTCAAAGACGGCGACACAATCGAACTCGACGTTGAAGCAAGAAAGCTCCACCTGAGCGTGCCTGACCAGGAAATCAACCGCCGTTTAGCCGAATGGAAGCCGCCAAAACCGGTCTTCGAGCGCGGCTACTACAAGCTCTACTTCGACCACGTGATGCAAGCCGATAAGGGAGCCGATCTGGACTTTCTGCCTGGCGGCAGCGGCGCGGGCGTGCCGAGGGACAGCCATTAACTATCGAACTGAGGAAGTGAACGGACCGACGCGCGCCCTCGCGCGGGTTCTTGGTGATGTAACGAGATTGTGTTTCATCCAGGGACCGGCCTCAGCGGACCTGTGTTTTTAGCATTTACCTGAATGTGAGACGGAAACAAAACCCGCGCGGTGGTGCCGCGTCGGTCCCTGCGTTTTGGACAGCACGAAATGCTGAACGGCGGTGCGATCTCCTTTGTCAATTTCGCCTCACGAGAAAGTTAAAGTCGCAACCCTCCGGAGCCTGGGTGACGCTGCGTCGAAAAAGAGCCGCATAACCTCGCTCCGGAGCCGGAGGGGGTTGAAATGCCGCGAGTCTCGCCTTCCGTTCTTCCTCAGAGATCAGCAAATCGAGGCGCTTCTTCGAGACGGATAACGCAATGCGATCGCCACTTCGCACAACCGCAAGCGGTCCACCGGCCGCAGCTTCCGGAGCGACATGCAGGACGACTGTCCCAAAGGCAGTGCCGCTCATGCGAGCGTCCGAGATGCGCACTATGTCCTTGACGCCTGCACGAGCGAGTTTGCCGGGAATGGGAAGATAACCCGCTTCGGGCATGGCTGCGGCTAATGGGCCCGCATTCTTCAGGACGAGAAAATCGTTCGGTAGAACGTCCAGATTTGGATCATCGATTCTCTTCGCGAGATCATCCAGCCCATCAAATACAACTGCACGGCCTTCGCATTCGAAAAACGAAGGGTTCGCGGCAGCGCGTTTGAAGATCGCGCCGTCCGGAGCAAGGCTCCCACGGAGAGCAACGATTCCGCCCTGTGCCGAAACGGGCTCAGAAGCACGATGAATCACCTTGTGATCAACAAAGGTTGATTGCCCGCCATCTGTGAGCCGTTCGCCCAAGTTGCGTCCATCGACGCCGATGCAATCGAGGTGAAGCAGCGGACGCAGTTCACGCAGCAGCGCCGCCATTCCACCAGCAGCGTAAAAATCCTCCATGTAGCCGTCGCCAATAGGCTTTAGATCAATCAGCACCGGAGTCTCGTCTGAGATTCGATTGAGTTGCTCATAAGAGACTGGAATCCCAAGACGTCCCGCGATCGCCGTAAGATGAATCACTGCATTGGTTGATCCGCCGATGGCGAGCAGAACCCGCAGCGCATTGTCGACCGATTTCGGCGTGATGATTTGGTCGGGAGTAACAGGTTTATTCGCCAGGCGCAGGGCCGCTTTTCCGGTGTTCTCAGCAGCGACAAGTCGCGCGGCGTGAACGGCGGGAATCGCAGCCGTATCGGGAAGAGACATTCCCAATGCCTCCGCAATGCATGCCATCGTGCTCGCTGTTCCCATTACGGCACAAGTGCCGGCTGTGACTGCGAGATTACCCTCTACCTCGGAAATTTCCTCATCACTCACCTCGCCGGCACGATACTTCGCCCAAAATCGCCGGCAATCGGTGCAGGCGCCGAGGCGCTCGCCGCGATAGCGGCCGGTCATCATCGGACCGGTGACGAGTTGAATTGCCGGCTTTCCTGCCGATGCCGCTCCCATGAGCTGCGCTGGAACCGTTTTGTCGCAGCCGCCGATGAGAACAACCGAGTCCATAGGCTGTGCGCGGATCATCTCCTCCACGTCCATCGACATGAGGTTGCGAAACATCATGCTGGTGGGATTGAGGAAAACTTCGCCAAGGGAAATGGTAGGAAAGGGCAGCGGAAGTCCACCGGCAGCGAGCACGCCGCGCGAAACGGCGGCGACCAGATCGTCCATCGTGCGATGACAGTTGTTGAAACCGCTGCCCGAAGTAGCGATGCCCACAATGGGCCGATCGAGCATCTCGCCGGAGAACCCCATGGACCGGGCGAACGACCGCCGCAGATATCGCGAAAATTTCTGATCGCCATAATTGGTGAGCCCACCATTGAGCCCTTGCGGTTTATCGCGCATTCTTTTTCATCGTTCGCGGAATTCAATCAATTTCACCACGGAGACACGGAGACACGGAGAAGCGATTTCTTTCCTTGTCAATCCGAACCCGAGACTGAGCACTAACTTCAAAACTTCGTCTCTGCGCAACGTTTGGTGAAAGTTGATAGGGATTCCTCACTTCGTTCGGAATGACAACCCAAACAAGCTCCCCTTGGCGCCTCCGTGTCTTCGTGGTGAAAACATCAGATGGGAGTTCGCTTCGGAGCTGGCCGAAGACAGAAGCACAACACCGCCCCAAGGAGCAGTGCGGCGCCCAAGCTTCCAAATCCGTACACGAAGCCGCCGGAGCGCTTCAGGAAGTATCCGATCACGACCGGTCCGAAATAGCCTCCCAGATTTCCTATGGCGTTAACCAATCCCATCGCGCTCGCTACCGATTTCTGCGGCAAAGTTTCAGTGGGAATCGCCCAAAATGGGCCAAGCGACGCATACACCGCGCCGACAGCGATCGAGAGTAGCGAGAAGCACAGCAAAGCTTGCTGTTGCACAACGAGCGCCAGCAGAAATGCTCCGCCGGAAACGATGAACGTTACGCTCATGTGTGCGCGGCGCTCACCGGTTTTGTCTGAGCTTTTGGCCGTGACGACCATCATGATTGCCGCCAGGATGTAGGGAATGCTGACAATGTTTCCTAGCGTGAGCGCGCTCAGGTTTCTTGCCTTCTCAAGCGCCGATGGCAGCCAGAACAGTGCTCCGTAGCTGCCGAAATTGCGCATGAAGTAAATCACGATCAGGAGCATCACTTGCGGCGAAAGCAGCGTCGCCATGTACCCGGCCCTCTGCGTGCTCCTCGCCTCGGCCGCTTCCTGTGCGAGGGTCGTTTCGAGATAGTCGCGCTCGCCGGCGGAGATCCAGTTCGCATCTTTGGGATAGTCGTCGATCATCGCCAGCCAAATGAGCAGCCACAGGAACGGCAACGCGCCTTCCACGATCAACAAGACGCGCCAGTTCCAGTGCTTCAACAGCCATCCCGAAAAAGGCGAAGAGATCACCACCGAGATCGGCAAGCACAACATCCAATAAGCGTTTGCGCGTGCGCGCTCGTGGCGCGGAAACCAGTGTGCAACCAGCACCAGCACTGCCGGCCATACTCCGCCCTCGGCCAGTCCCAAAACGAGACGCATGATCCAGAACTCGCGCGCGGTGTTTACAAGTCCGGTCGCAACCGAACAGATTCCCCATGCGACGAGAAGAATTGCGACCACACGCTTGGCGCTCCAGGTCTGCGCCAAATGTCCGGCTGGTATCTGCAGGAAGAGGTATCCCCAGAAGAAGATGCCCACCGCATCTCCTGCCTGCTGCGGATCCATATGCAACTGCGCGCTCATTTGCGGCAGTGCCATCGAGATGTTCGTTCGATCGATGTAGGAGATCGTGTACATCACGAACGAGACGGTGAGAATGCGCAGCCAGCGTTGGTCTTGCGCGCGCGCGGGAGCCGGTGTGATGGTGGATGACAACGTTTGCCTCAGGTTAAAACTGCGGATTTCAGCGTTTTTCTGGACTCATGTGTGGATTCGTCAATGTTTTCAGTACTGTCATCATGAAGCGCTTCTTTTTGCGCGAAGGATCTCCCGTAAAGGATCGAACTTGATCGCATTCGCGTGGCTCCTCCACCATGCAATCGCGATTCTTGGCCCGGGAGCCCCAGCAATCGCGTTTCAGTTTGCAACATCATCGGAGATCCTTCGCGCAAAGGAAGCGCTTCAGGATGACAGGCATTGGAAGTCTCAAATGGCAACGAATCACTGTCCTTTTCTTTGCACGTTTTGGTAGTGCCTCAGTTTGAAATCTGAGTGCAAATCCCGAAGATGTTTCGCCGCGAAGTCCATCCGTTGATCCTGCCCCGATTGTTTCCAATCTGGTAGCGCTCACCAGAGATCGCTTTCACGAGGTGGAGATATTGCATGCCGTTAACCTTACACAAGACTATGTCTCCAACTTGCGGCTCGCGATCGTCCAGTGGAGAAACCGTAACAAGCTGTCCACTTTCAACCTTGCCGCTCATGCTGTTACCGCGAGGTCGAAACTGCACAGTCTCTCCCGCTAGCAGCTTCTCGATATATTTACTGGCCCAGCTCACGATTCCGCTCTCACTGTTCGCCTAAGTCCAGCTTCAAACTGACGCACTACCCACGTTTGTTATCAAGCGCGCGAAAAGTGCGCTCTTGATATTCTCTGCTGTTCCGGGTTTCAACCCGGCATTCTGCTGAATAAAACCCGTGAAGCGGACGTGCATCGAACATTATCCACATCACGCGACGCGTGTCACCGCGTGGCGGTGCGATGACTGAACAATCGACAACGCGATTGGCTCGCGCAGTAAAAGAATCCGGCGCGCCTCTTCTCGGCATCGCAGCTTATTTCTACGATCCGATCTTTGTCGAGATTGCGGCCAAGCTCGGCTTTCGCGTGCTTTGGATCGAGATGGAGCACGCGCACATTACCTTCGCGGAAGCGGCGGATCTGTGCCGCATCGCCTCGGGTGTTGGCATGCTCACGATGATTCGGATTCCCGACAATCGCCGCGAGAGCGTGCTCAAGGCCGCCGAGTGCGGACCCGACATCCTCGATCTGCCGATGGCCGATTCACCTGAGATCGTGCGCACGTTCATCCAGCACGCGCGTTTTCGTCCTGCAGGCGCGCGCGGATACTTCAGCGTCCCTCGCGCACTGGATTACGGAATCACCGACAGCCTTCCCGCGGCCCAGCAGAAGGTCAACGCCGAGTTGTCCCTCATGATCCAAATTGAAACTGAGGAAGCTGTGAATCGCATCGATCAACTTTGTGCCATTGATGGAATCGACATCTTCATCGGCCCAGCCGATCTCTCCGCAAGCCTCGGCGTGCCCGGGCAGACGACTCATCCGAAGGTTGCGGAGGCCATCCAAAAAATCCTGCACAGCGCGCGCCAGCGCAACAAGCTGGTAGCAGTCGGCGCTCCTCTGCCCGACGTGCAGTTCTGGGCTGATCAGGGAATCGACCTGCTTTTCTGCGGCAACGACATTGCCTGCCTACGAATCGGCGCACAGACGATACTCAAACAGTTAAACGCCGCCATTCACAACCGGAAAGCGAGCACTCCTGCCTCATGATGTTAAAAAAGCTCAATCGTACGGACCTGAATATCTCCCGCCTCTGCTTTGGCACCATGACCTTCGGCAAGCCCGCCGATCAGGCCACTTCAACGCGCATGGTTGATCAATGTATCGAAGCGGGCATCAATTTCTTCGACACGGCCAATATGTACCAGCTTGGCGTTGCTGAAACTATGCTCGGAGAGGCGTTGAAAGGCCGCCGCAAAAACGTCATCCTGGCCAGCAAAGTCCGTTTCAAAATGGGAGAAGCGCCCGACCAGAGCGGTCTCTCGCGCAAGGCCATCCTGCGGGCCGTCGAAGAAAGCCTGAAACGGCTGCAGACCGATTACCTCGACATCTACTATTTGCACTATCCCGACTACGGCGTCCCGGTTGAGGAAACGCTCGATGCGCTCGAGCAACTGGTGAAGCAAGGCAAGATTCGATATCCGGCGACGTCGAATTACGCTGCCTGGCAGCAGGTCGAAATGCTCTGGATCGCGGAAAAGAAGAGCTACAAGCCCGCGGTCATCACGCAACCGATGTATAACCTGCTGGCGCGCGGCATCGAGC
>DATEMI010000641.1:0-4235 GCA_035275665.1 Terriglobales bacterium
TCGAAAAGACCCAGGAATTCGTGACCGGTTCCGTGACCTTGTCACTCTATAAGGGAAATGTGGCCGTCGCGAGCCGACAATCGGAGTACTCGCTCTATCGCACCGACCTGTCGTCGTTCACGATGGGCGAAAGCTATGACCAAAAGGATGCCGCCGGGTTCATTCGCATTCTTGGCCTGCCGGCGCGCTCGCGCGCGATCCTGCGCAAGCAGACTCCAGAGGAAGAGGCGGTCTCGGCGTGAAGATGTGGTCAGGCCGGTTTCGCCGGCCATTGAATCCGGAATTCGAGCAGTGGCAGCGGTCGTTTCCCTTCGACAAGCGACTTCTCCCGCAGGAGATCGCCGCCAGCAGTGCGCACGCACGTGCGCTCGCGCGCGCCGGTGTGCTCTCCGCCGCTGAACTGAAATCACTGCTCGATGCTCTGGAACACATCAAGCACGCCGCTGAAACCGATCCGCAGTTCGTTCAGGACAGCGAAGCTGAGGACGTTCATCACTTCCTCGAACGTCGTCTGGTCGAGCTTGCTGGAGATGTTGGTCTCAAGTTGCACACCGGACGCAGCCGAAACGAGCAGATCGCGACCGATCTGCGTCTGTTCGTGCGTGACGCGATCGATGTGCTTCAGGGCAGGCTGGTCGAATTCGTCGAGACTATTGCCGGGAAAGCAAAGGCGGCTGGAAACGCAGCGATGCCTGCGCATACGCATCTGCAGGCAGCCGAGCCAGTCTTAGTAGCGCACTGGCTGCTGACATACGCCGAGATGCTTTTGCGCGATCACTCGCGGCTGGCTGATTGCCGCGCGCGCTTGAACTTCTGTCCGCTCGGCTCTGGAGCTGTCGCTGGTGCGACATTGACACTCGATCGCGAAGGAATGGCTGCAGAACTTGGCTTCAGCGCTCCGACGACCAACAGTATGGACGCGACCAGCGATCGCGACTTCGTCATCGAGTTCGTGCAGGCTGCTTCCATTGTGGGAATTCACCTGAGCCGCTGGGCGGAGGAGATGATTCTCTTCTCGACTCGTGAATTTGGTTTCGTGCGTCTGCCGGAGACATATTCCACCGGCAGCAGCGCGATGCCGCAGAAGATGAATCCCGACGCGCTGGAGCTCATCCGCGGCAAAGCCGGACGGCTTGCGGGAGCAGCGACAACGCTGCTCATGACTGCAAAAGGCTTGCCCCTTGCTTACAACAAGGATCTGCAGGAGACACAGGAGCCGGTTTTCGATGCCGCTGACACTTCGCTGCAATGCGTGAACACGGCGATTGGCGTAATGCGCGATTGCGAGTTCGATTTCGCGCGCATGGGTGCAGCAGCCGAGTGCGGATTCATGAACGCCATGGCTGCGGCGACGTATTTGTCGTCAAAAGGAGTTCCATTTCGGTCTGCTCATGAGGTTATTGGCAAGGCGGTCAGCTTTTGCCTGGATCGTGGCTGCGAATTGTCTGATCTCTCGCTGGACGAGCTGAAGCAGTTCAGTCCCGCGTTCGATCAGGATTTTTATTCCGCCGTCATTCTCGATGCCGTCCTGGGTTGTCATGATGTGCAGGGCGGCACTAACCCCGCGCGCGTTCGCGCGGCGCTAGTTCATCTCGACGAGCGCGTTCGCGCGCTTCAGGAGGCACTCCATGCTCACGCGTAGAGCGATCCTGCCAGATGTTGAGCAGATCCATAAACTCATCGCGAATTACTCACCCGACGGCACGCTGCTACCGCGCACCCTCGCCGAACTTTCGGAAAACGTGCGCGACTTCACGGTCGTCGAAGAAGACGGCGAGATCATCGCCTGTGGCGCGCTGCACTTTTATGGCCGCCACTTAACCGAGATTCGCTCGATTGCGGTCTCGCCGACGCACAAAGGCAAAGGCGCCGGCCGCGTGCTGATCGAGGCTCTGCTCGAAGAAGCCGAGCACCACAAGATCAGATGTGTGTGCCTCTTCACGCGTATTCCCGACTTCTTCGCGAAATTCGGCTTCGATTACGCGAGCAGGGAAGTTCTTCCGGACAAAATCTACAAAGATTGTCTGAAGTGCCCTCGGCTGCATGCCTGCGATGAAGTTGCAATGTATCGCGGCTCATTGCCGAAGGTCACGCCGGTGAAGCTGGAGGACATCCAGGTACCGCTGCACGCGCTGAGAGCATAGTGGGGGGGTAGTGCGGTTAGCTTAGATCTAAGACAGCAACTCCATCCCCAATCGCTGCGTTTCGCAAATCCGCATCAAGGGTTGCAAGCGGCAAGGCGCGGCGTTGTGCGAGTTCGAGATACGCCGCATCATACAAGGTTAAGCCGTGCTTTTGGGCCAAATGTACAGTTGTTCCCCAAGCATGTTGATCTGTTTCCGAATCGACATGGATTGGAAGCAGTGAAAGATCCGAGAAAGTAGCATCCCGAAATGCAAGGGTGTGTCTACTCCGCCTGACTCCCATCTGTAAAGCATTTCCGACTTCAAGCCGCCACAAAGCAGGGACCCACGCGCCGCCAGCACGGATACGCTCGAATGTTTGCCGAATGCCGGCGGTGGTCTCGTCGGCGTAAACCCAAGCGAGAGTTGCGGAGCTGTCCAGAACGATGCTCATGGACGGCCTAAGTCCCGTTCCTTTTTCCACATTTCCCAGTTAAAAGGGCCGAGTTTTAACTTCTTGGCTCGTAGCCGCATGCGCTCGAGCGCCTCATGCGCCTTTTGTTGATCGTATGTACTCTCGTTCGGAATAAGACGAGCTATCGGCTTGCCGTGGCGAGTAATGACGATCTCCTCCCCTTTCTCGACCCGATCGAGGAGACTGCCAAGCGTGTTCTTAGCTTCGAATGCCCCAATTTCCCGCATAATCTAGCTTAATCTAGCTTAAATTGAACTGGGAGTGCAATCACTTTTTCTTCTGAGCGCCTGCCAGCTTTGCCTTTAGTGCCTCTCGCTTTTCGCGCATCTTTACAAGCTTTTTGTGCCGTCGGTTGTCACGCGCTTTATCGCCATTAATCAAAGACATCGGTAATCCTCCTCCAGCCAATTCTACTTTGCGTGCAACTTTTCAGGGTTCCTGTAAATCAGATGTTCTGCTCACGTACTTCTCGAGGAGCAGTCGTATGAAATTCTCCACTCCGGAATCCGATCCGAAAAGCTCCTCCTGGAACGAGCGCATGCTAATCCTCGCAGTCATAGTCACGATGGTCTTGTCGCTGTTGGGATACATGCATGCTTAGCGCTTGCTAAGCCCAGGACCGACGGCCGCCCTCGGCTGGTTTTTGGGAGCAACCCTGGGTATCCGCAACGATTACAGCTACTGCAAAGTGAACCCGCGCGAGGGCGCGCGTCGGTCCATTGATATATTCCCTACTGCCGAATGCGTGGATTCACGACTGCATACAGCACATCTGTGAACAGATTCACGATGATGTACGTCAGGCCGATGGCCAGGATGCATCCTTGCACCAGGAAATAGTCTCGGGTGCTGATTGCGGTGAGCGTCAGCCTGCCAATGCCAGGCCAGGAGAAGATGGTTTCGGTAACAATGGCGCCGGCGAGCAGCGCGCCGAATTGCAGGCCGACAACCGTCAGCACAGGGATCATTGCATTGCGCAGCGCGTGTTTGTACACCACTGTCCGTTCGCTCAAACCTTTTGCGCGCGCGGTCCGGATGTAATCCTGTCCAAGCTCTTCGAGCATCGCCGTGCGCACCATTCTTGTAAGGATCGCGGCCATGGCTCCGCCCATGGTGATGGCGGGCAGTACAAGATGCTCCCATGTACCAGCGCCGGAAACCGGCAGCAATCCCAGCTTGATAGCGAAAAACAGGATGAGAATCGGTCCAAGGGCAAAGTTGGGGAATGACAGTCCAAAGAGGCTGATGACGCTGAGCGCGCGATCGTCCCACCGGTCACGCCGTCGCGCTGAACGCACTCCCGCGGGAATCGACAGTACTAGCGCGACAATAAGAGCCGCAAGTGTCAGGCGCAGCGTGTACGGGTAACGCTCCCAGATCACCCGGCCAACGTCCTCATTCAATCGAATTGACTGCCCGAGGCGCCCATGCAGCACGCCATTCCAATAATGAAGATATTGCTGGCCGATAGGCAGATCGAGCCCGTACGCGTGTCGCGCCGCCTGTAAGTCCGCGCTGGCAGCGCCTTCGCCCAGCATCGCCTGGATGGGATCGCCCGGCACGAGGTGAATCATCAGGAAGACGACTGAAACCACCAGCCAGAGGACTGGGAGCGTGTAGAACAGGCGGGATGTAAG
>DATEMI010000642.1:0-3945 GCA_035275665.1 Terriglobales bacterium
TTGGATGAACACATGGATCGGGCCGAAAAAACCATTGGAGCCTTTTATCTCTTGGCGGTTTTGGCCCTGGCTAGTCTTCTCGCGCCGCTCAAATGGCCGAGGGCGGGGTTACCGCTTACTGCCGTCACTCTAGCGGCGGCCGTAGTTTCCGCCGCTATCGCGATCTACATCGCCGAGGCAGGTGGCCAGGTGCGGCATCCTGAATTCCGGACCAGCGAAACTCCAGATCCCTAACTGAAACGCTTTCACCCTCACGAATAAATGTTGCGATTAATTCTTCTAAAAATCTCGGCCCTCAGCCTTCTGACGGGCTGTGCCAGCGATCAGCCGGTCAATTTGAACGCCGACAATCCTGCGAACCCGGCAGCGCGCGAGGCTGTAACGTCGCCGGCTCAGCCAGTCCTCGGGCTTGACCAGGCAACCAAACGCACGCTGGACCTGATTGCCGCTCGAGCGGCCCACAATACGCAGGGTCAGCAGCAACAACAGGATCAACAGAACATGTCGGGAATGAAGCCCACGGACGAGAACTCTCAGCAGGAGGGGGACCATGATCATTAATAAGTTGGTCTGGCTCGGCCTCGGTTTCTCAGCAATGCTGGCATGGCCCGCTTTCGCCCGTCACGACGATACGTTTGCGCCGGTTGCCCAAAACGCTCAGGAGCGAACTGGCAGAATAGTAACCTGGGAACGCGAGGAGAACGCACGGCAGCAAACGCTTGAGCAAGTTCGCCGCTTACTGAAGCGCCCGCTAACAGCTAATATCGCCGCACAGATCGCCCTGCTGAATAATCGCGGTCTGCAGTCGACCCTCGAACAGATCGGCTTAGCTGAGGCAGACCTGATCGAAGCACGGACGATTCCGAACCCGGATCTCAATCTCTCAGCGCGGTTCCCAGACAAGCCGCCCTCTGGTACCGACATCGAATGGAGTATTGCCCAGGATTTTCTCAGCATTCTCATGATTCCGCTGCGCACTAAGATCGCCAGCAATGAGCTGACGGCGGTTCAGCTCAGGGTTTCCGACGAGGTCACCAGGCTGGTTGAGGAAGCCAAAAGAGCGACCTATGAATTGCAGGCAGCTCAGGAGATCCTTAGCCGTCTAAAAGTCGAACAAGAAGCGCAGGCTGCCTCGCTCGAGCTGATTCAGAGCCTGCACGAGGCAGGCAACATCACCGATTTACAACTGGTGCAACAACAAGGTGAGTACGGCCAGGCTCGCTTGGAGATCGCCCAGGCCGAAGCCGAGATTCGCGAACTTCGCGAGAAACTGAACCGGCTCATGGGACTTTGGGGGGAGGACACGAATTGGAAGTTGTCCCCGGGACTGCCTGATGTTCGACAAGAAGACTTGAGCGTCCGCGGACTGGAAACCCTTGCCGTAACACAACGATATGATCTGGCGTCGGCAAAAGCCGAGCTGGAGAGTGCGGTTCGCGCAGCCCGACTCGAGAAGACCTTTCGCTGGATTGGTGCCCTCGATTTCGGGGTCGATAGCGAGCGCGACACTGATTCGCAGACAATCACGGGACCGACCTTGCGGCTTCAGCTTCCTATCTTCAATCAGGGCCAGGCACGGGTTGTCCGCAGCGAAGCGGCGTTGCGCCGGGCCTATGACAAATTCGAACAGGAAGCGGTTGAGATTCGCTCCGAGGTCCGTGAGCTGCGGGACAAGCTGATCTCAAAACGCGATATCGCCCAATTTTATCGGGATCAACTGCTGCCGACCCGCCTACAGATACGGGACCAGACCCAACTGCAGTACAACGCCATGATCGTCAGTCCCCTAGAGCTGTTTACTGCCCGTCGCCTGGAGGTCAGCGCCGAGCGTGGTTACGTCGAGGCAAAGCGCGACTACTGGGTAACCAGAGCAGAGTTGGAGCAGACCGTCGGCGGGAGCCTTTCCAGAAAAAAGCCTGTCTTGCAACAAGTGAGTTCCAAAAATCCGATCACCAAAGGCAAATAAATTTATGAACGAGAAAATCAGTCGTCGCAGGCTTCTGGGCGGCGCAGTTGCGCTGGCAGGCGCAACCCTCGCCGGGCGAGGTTCCGCCCTCGCGGAAATGCCTGCTCAAGAGCAAACGCGAGCCCTACCGGACGGCCAACCCGGCAAAAGCCCATATATCACCAGAACTCAGCCGGCCTGGATGCGGCCGCCTCATCCCGAGCCGGGCCAGCCGGGAAAACACTATAAGCCAACGATCACACTAAACGGTTCGACGCTTCCCTGGAGGATCGTCGACGGCGTGAAAGTCATGCACTTGACCTGTGAAGAGGTAGATCATGAATTCATCCCACGCTCGGAGGACAATGACGCGTTACGGGCGCTCTGCTGGGGATTCAACGGCCAGGTGCACGGGCCGACAATCGAGTGTCTCGAAGGCGATCGCTTACGCATTTACGTCACGAACAACATCCCGGCACCGACAAGCATCCATTGGCACGCTGTGATTACTCCCAACGGCATGGATGGAGTGGCAGGCCTTTCGCAGAAACCCATTCAACCAGGAGAAACCTTCAAATACGAGTTTACGGTCTGGCAGCATGGAACCTTCATGTACCACTCCCATGCGGACGAAATGATCCAGATGGGGCTGGGGATGACCGGGATGTTTGTCGTGCACCCACGGGACCCAGAAGCCGAGCAGCCAGATCGCGACTTTGTCTACCTGCTGCATGAATGGCGAATTGATGTGGGTACACACCGGCCGAACCCGATCGAAATGACAGACTTCAACATTTTCACGCTCAACGCCAAAGCCTTTCCCGGGAGCTCGCCAATGATCGCGAAGCTTGGCGACAAAGTGCGGATTCGAATAGGTAACCTGGGCGCGATGGATCATCACCCGATTCACATTCACGGTCACGCCTGGAAGGTTGTTGCTACCGACGGAGGGCCAATTGCAGAAAGCGCGCAATGGCCGGAAGTAACCCTCTTCGTTCCAGTGGGCACCACGCGGACCGCGGAATTTTATGCGAATAATCCGGGCGACTGGGCGATGCACTGCCATATGACTCATCACGTAATGAATCAGATGGGGCATCAAATCCCGAACATGATCGGGGTTAACCCGGAGACTCTCGACAAGCGTGTTCGAGGCTTCCTTCCTGGCTTCATGACGATGGGTGTTTCAGGAATGGGCGGGATGGGGGAGATGGGGATGAAAATTCCGAAAAACTCTGTGCCGATGGTAGGGGCTCCGGGCCCCCATGATTACATCGATATGGGTGGAATGTTCACCAACCTGAAAGTGCGCGAACATCTCGAGTCGTACGATGAGGATCCAGGCTGGTACGAGAATCCGCCGGGTACGCTTGCTCGTCTGGCTTCTAGCGATGAGCTGCAGCGTGATTTAGGCCAAGTCCCCGAGACCAAGCCGATAGATAAGGACATGGATCATGGAGGGACGCACCACATGCATGGGTCACGCTCGGACAAGGAAGAGGCGGCAAAATCCTGAAGATCAGCCGCTAAAGTGATAGAATTAAAAGTCTAACATGAAACCGTTATTGAATTGTAGGACAAACCTCGTTTTAGGCCTTCTTACGGCACTCGGCCTGGGAATCAGCTCCCCGGTACTGCGGGCACAAGAAAAAGGAGGTGCTCTCAAAGCATGGGCTGCAATCCAGCAGTCGGTCAAGGATATGGAAGCAGCTGTTCGCTCCAAGAACCTTCACGCAATCCACGATCCGAGTATGAAAATCAGGAGCCCGATCAGAACGCTGAAGCAGCACAGCACCATGTTGAGTGGCGAAAAAGGGCAAAAATTCAGTGCGGCCCTGAAACAATTGGATAGCTCCACAACTGATTTGCACAGCGCAGCGGATGAGGGCGATCAAGCGAAGGCGGAGGCGGCGCTCAAAAGTGTTGAGAGCGCCTTTGACCAGCTAAAGGCTGGAGACCCTGATTCTGCCTTTCAGGGGATGTAGCCCGCAGCCCGGGCT
>DATEMI010000643.1:0-7406 GCA_035275665.1 Terriglobales bacterium
CCTGAGAAAAGGCTGCAATGAGATAGACCGCTTAATCCGAAGTACGGTGCTTGAAAAATGGGGCGGCGCATGTCCGTCCAAAATGTCTCGATTATGGGCAGATTCTGCAGAACTCCTGGATCGAGACCGAAAACTTCGCTATCAAATTCCCTGCCGCAGGAAATTCCAGGCGTGCGAATATTCAAACTTTTGCACCAGCGTGGCGGGTATACGCGAAGAATCCCCTGGAACATGGAACCTAAAACACCTTAACGGAACGGTTTCCGCTCCGCTCAAGTCGTGCCCTTGTAGCAATCGTTCCTGCACACTAGAGCTTTTTCTGCAGATCGTCGCGCAAGCGTTCCTGCATTTCGGCAGAGAGTTTATCGCCCTTTGCTGTGAGGTAAAAAACATCGAGCGCCATCTCTCCTTCGGTGTCGATGAGCGCGATCTCGATGTTGCAAGCAAGCTGCGCCAACGATTGTGAAATTTGGTACAGAAGGCCGGGACGATCCTGGGCTACGACCTCCAGCAGCGTGCTGTGCGTCGATGACTCGTTTTCCAGAAGGATTCTGCCTTCGATCTGCACCTTCGGCGTGATCAAACGATGAAATCCTGATCTGGAACGAATCAACTGGTCCAGCGAACGCTCGCCTCGGAGTATCTGGGCAACTTTATCCTTTAAATGCTGGTGCTCGGAGGCATTCAGATCGAGAGTGCGAAAGCGATCCTTGAAGTAGAAGCAGTCAACGGCAGCGCCGCTGCTGTTCGAAAAAGCGTTCGCTTTCACGATTTCCATGCCCGATGCCGATAGCGCACCCGCAATCGTGGCAAACAGGCCGGGCTTATCGGCGCTGAGGATGGTCAATTCGTAAAGGTCACGGTGCGCAAGCAGGCTCAGCTCAACACCGCCCGCCTGCAACTTGGAGAAGAGCTGGAAATGCTGAACGATCTGCTCAGGGCTGTAGATCTTCAGATATCGTTGCGGCAGTCCTTCAAGAAATGGCTCCATTTCCTTTGCCAGTTCTGAAGGAAACAAATCAAATTGGCAGCCGGCCTCAGAACCCAATGCGCCTCGAACGATGGCATCGTCCACGTGCCGATTCAGGAAATTTGCCGTCGAGGCGTAGAGATGCCACAGCGTCTCTGCCTTCCACTCAGTCATCGCTTCGGGATTGACAGAAGAAATATCGGCATACGTGAGCAGCGTGAGCATCTTGAGGTGTTCTGGCGTTTCAACCTTAGCGGCCAGCGCACTGATCACCTTCGAATCAAAGATGTCGCGCCGCATCGATGCGGACATTTCCAAATGGCTGCGGATCAGGAACAGCACCGTCTCCTGCTCCTGGGCATGCAGATTGAGCCGGGCCAGCACGTGCTTCGCGATTCTCAGACTTCCAATAACGTGGTCCTCGCCTTCGATTCCCTTGCCCACATCGTGCAGCAGAAGGGTTAAGTACAAAAGTTCGGGTTTATCGAGTTCCCCCAGAATTTCGGCGAAGCGCCGTCCCCATTCCGATTCGGAACTTCTGAGCGAGTGCAGATTGACGATGGTGAGAATCGAATGCTCGTCCACGGTATAACGATGGAAGTAGTCGCGGATTACGAGCGCATCGATCAGTTTGAACTCTGGTATCAAACCATCGAGAAAACCAGCATCACGCATTGCCCGAAGGGCAGATCCTGCGTAGCGGCCGAGGAGAATCGGACTCAGTTGCGACCATAAACATTCCACAGGTTCGCTATGAAAATTCGATGCCGATTCCCGTAGAAGCCGCTGCGCATCGACGCTGAGGCGCGAAGGCTCAGTCGCCATCCGCTGAAAGATCGCGATCGCGGTGTTCGATGATGGTGCATTGTGAAGCTGCAGAATCGCAGGACGTTCAGGCTCTGCTTTTCTTCCAGCCTCCCTGCGCGGAATAGCTCGCAGCTTCTTCAGCAGTGATGGAGGCGTGCGCATCGCTTCGTCCATCAACTGCAGACAAGCCCCATGGATGGTGCGGGCATTACGAAAGTATTCGCGCATCCACTGTGCTGGTTGAATTGAAACTGAGGGCGCGCCGATTCCCTTCTCTGCCGCTGCGTCCTGCGCTTCCCAGCTCAACTGGCTATCGTCGCGTCCGTTGCGGTAATGCAGGAAGCACCGTACCGACACAAGGAAATCGAAGGCCGAATTCAATTCGGCGCGCAGAGGATACTCAAACAGCGATTCAGGCGCCGGCCACAATCCGGAAGCTCGAAATACCTTCGCCAGAGCCAGCCAATTCGCAAGGTTGTAGTCGCGCAGGCCACCAGGTCCTTCTTTTACCTGTGGTTCGAGATGGTAGATTGTATTCGCGTATTTCGCGTGACGCGTCCGCGCCGATTCGCAAACCAAGTTCATCAGCACCGTAGCGGACTTGCGCATCAGTCCGGGCAAGACTTTGTTTCGGACTTCGTCGAAGAGTTCGCGGTCTCCAATGAGGAACCGAGAGTCGAGTAGTGAGACAGTGAACTCAGGATTCTCCAAATCGAGCTTGCCGCACTCGACGACTGTCCGTGCCGTAGCACTGGCGCGAATCTTCAAATCCCAGAGATCGAGATAGATCTGGCTGAGTGGATCTTTGTATGCCGCTTCATGCTTTCTGTCCCGAAAGAGGAAAAGCAGATCGACATCGGAATGCGGCAGCAGCGAGCCTCGACCGTATCCGCCGAGAGCGACGATCGAAACACAGCTTGGTGGAACGACTTCCGCTTCGACTAGCCGGCTGTAGCAGGTCAGAACAACGTCATCAACCAAAGCGGTGCGTCCGGAGACCACGGCGACGCCGTTGCCGGAATAATCGAACTCTCTCCGCAGCTCGGCCAATCCTGACTCGTACCGTTCACGTACTTCGCCGCTCGAGAGCGCTACAGACATGTACTGCGCCTACAGCGCGGTCACGCCGCGCTCCTCATTGCGAATGCGAATGGCTTCGTCAACGCGCGAGAGAAAAATCTTTCCATCGCCGATGCGCCCAGTACGCGTGACGGAAATGATCGTCTGCACTGCGCGATCGACCAGTTCGTCGGAGAGAACGAGTTCCAATTTGATCTTGGGCAGGAGGTCGACGGTGTACTCCCGACCACGGTAGATTTCGGTATGGCCCTTCTGCCGCCCGTGGCCACGCACCTCGATGATGGTCATCCCTTCGACGCCGATCTCGAGCAGCGCTTCCTTCACAGGCTCCAGCTTCGATGGCTGGATGATCGCCTCAATCTTCGTCATTCCCATGAAAGCCTCTATTGAACCGCGATCTCACTGATCTACAAACAGCCTTTCGTGCCCCCTTGCGTCCTGTTCAAATACGGGACAGGTCTGTCATCCTAAGCGCCCAAGTTGCGCGAAGGACCTCCCGAGATATTTCCGTCTTGATTGCTGGGTGCAAGGGTGCTCCACCATGAACTTCGTACCTTTGGCCGAGGAGCCGCTAAAACGCATTTCAGTCTTCAGCATCTCGGGAGATCCTTGGCCCAACCCCGGGCCTCAGGATGACAGAACAAACCGAGATAGAAGTCCAACGACTCACGATGCCGAGAGTTCCCAATAATATCCTTCTTCACCATGCTGGCTCAGATCAAGTCCCTGAACTTCGTGATCTGGGGGAACACGCAGCCCAATCAGCACATCGACAACCTTCAGAATAATCAGCGTGCCCACAATGGCAATTCCCCAAGCAATCAGGACGGCAATGAATTGATTCCCAAGCTGACCCCAGTGGCCGTCCACCACACCTGAAGGAAGCACATTTCCTTTGGCATCGTGGTAAACGGGGTTGATGCTGCTCGTAGCAAAGACGCCGGTCAATAGCGCTCCGATGGTTCCTCCGGCGCCGTGAACGCCGAAGGCATCAAGTGAATCATCGTATCCGAAGATCGTCTTTATCTTTGCGACCATGAAATAGCAGAAGACTCCCGCGATCGCTCCGATCACAAGCGACGACATTGGACTCACGAAGCCAGCCGCAGGCGTAATTGCGACGAGTCCGGCAACGCTTCCCGAAATGACGCCCAGCGCACTTGGCTTTCCGTTGCGCAGCCATTCTGCTGCGGCCCAACCTAGCGCCGCGGCAGCGGCGCCGAAGTGGGTATTCACGAATGCGCTCGTCGCTAGACCGCCCGCTGCAAGTGCGCTTCCTGCATTGAACCCAAACCATCCCACCCACAGTAAACACGCTCCGACAAAGCTCAGCACAACGCTGTGTGGAGGCATTGGCTCCTTTGGGTAGCCGAGCCTGCGTCCCAGATAGGCGGCGCAGACCAATGCAGAGACTCCGGAGGTTACGTGAACGACAGTTCCGCCGGCGAAGTCCAAACTGGGAAATCGTCCACCGAGCGTTGCATTCAGCCATCCACCTTTACCCCATACCATATGGGCCATCGGCGCGTACACGATCAATGACCACAGCGTCATGAAGAGCAGCATAGCGCTGAACTTCATGCGCTCGGCAAAGGCGCCGCTGATGAGCGCAGGCGTGATGATGGCAAACATCAGTTGGTAAATCATGAACGTCTGGGCAGGAATCGTCGCGGCGTAATCGGGATCGGGAGCGATGCCGACGCCGTGCAGAAACATGTTGTGCAATCCGCCGATGAAGCTGTTCCCTGCTCCGAAGCAGAGGCTGTAACCGATGATTGCCCAGATCACGGTGATGAGCGCCATCATCGCGAAGCTCTGCAGCATGGTCGCCAGCACGTTCTTCTTGCGAACCAATCCGCCATAGAACAGCGCCAGACCTGGTCCGGTCATCATCAGAACCAGTGCAGCGCTGACCAGCATCCACGCATTGTCGGCCGATGATTGCGCAGCTTTTACCTGCTGTTCCAACTGCGCGATGCGATCAGCCGGCACATTCTGCGCTACGCCAGCGGCACAGAGCCCAACCGCCAGAAAGACACAACCGCCAAACATCCACAGTCGTCTGCGAACAAGAGCCTTGTTCATTTGATTTTTGAATACGTCCAAGAAGATGAACAACAGCTTAGCTGTGAGGACGACTGACTCAGATGTTCTCTGGATTGAATCTTTTGATTGCAAACATCAGTTTTTCTTATTTGCTTGAAATCGAGGAACGGCGGCCGCGAAGGTCACAGGGCAAATAGAAGAAGTCACACGGAACCGATCCCTGGTGACCTCTTCTATTTACCGTGTGACCTTTGTGTTCGCCCTTCTTCGGTAGTTGTTCTCATGAAGTGCACAGAAGCGGCGCCACGGTCGACGATGATGGATCGTGTACTCGTAGAATCGAAGTCCGGAATGGAATTCCCAGTGGACGGTAGCTCTGCACGAGCAGCTCCTCGATCTCGCTGCATCGCTCGCGCGCCAGCGCAACGATCGATGGTCCGGAACCGCCGAGAAAGACCCCGAGCAAGTCAGGATGCGAAAGGCGGAGTGCCGTATTTAGTCCAGGCACGAGCGGCTCACGCGTCGGTTGATGCAGACGATCGGCGAGAGCCTCGGCCAGCAGTGAGTCGTCTCCGCTCTGCAGCGCCTGCAGCAGAAGAAGAACGCGCTGCATGTTTGCCACTGCATCTTTCAACGGAACAGATGGCGGCAGAGCCTTGCGCGAGCGCTCGGTTGATAGCGCCACTTCAGGTGTGAGCACGACAAATGCGAGCGATGCTGGCCACGGATTGGAAAATGCATACACTGATCCGTCCTCCTTCTGGCAGCAGACCACAAGGCCGCCGAGAAGCGCAGCGGCCGCGTTGTCGGCATGTCCTTCGAGTTCTGCCGCTGCAGTAAGAAGACGTTCACAGCTCTGCTCACCATAAAACAGCTCATACAGCCTGAAGCCGGCAATAGTCGCAGCCGCACTGCTGCCGAGGCCGGAACCCATCGGGATATCGCTTTCGACTTCGAGGTGTAAGGAGGGAAGAGTTTGCTGATCACCCGCAAGCTTGCGAAACGCAGTCTCGATGCGATTCTCGCCATTGAGCGGAAGTTTCCCAAAATGGAAATGCAATGCTCCGCGTTCGGAAGAACTCACGCGAGCGACGCGCAGGCGCAGGTAAAGCTGCACTGCCACTGCCAGCGTATCCAGGCCGGGGCCGATGTTGGCAATCGATCCCGGCACCATAATCTCAGCGCCTTCTAATTCTCGAGAACTCATGAGTCTGCCTTCCACACTGCCTTGCCTTCATGCATCTTCAGGATGATGTCGGGATCCTTCAGCACGTGCCCGGTAAGAATCGCAACAACATGTGCATCGCGTTCGATCGCTCCGCGCTGTCGCAGACGACGAATGCCTGCCAGAGTCGTCGCCGAAGCGGGTTCGCAGCCGATACCATCGCGTCCGATGATGCGCTTAGCTTCGAGAATCTCCTCGTCGTTCACGTCGAGAACGATTCCCTTGGTGAAACTCAGAACGTGCAACGCCTTGCGCCACGAGCGAGGAGAGCCGATTTGGATTGCCGTCGCGCAAGTATTTGGGTTGGCGACCACGGTCAGCGACTGGGCTCCCGACGCGACGGTTTGCACAAGGGGGTTCGCTCCCGCGGCCTGCACGACGACGATTCGAGGCACTTTGGAGATGAATCCAGCCGAATGCAGTTCTTTGAGCGCTTTCCCAAATGCGGAAGAGTTTCCCAGATTTCCCCCAGGAACTACTACGAAGTCGGGAGGGTTCCAATCGAGTTGCTCCATCAGCTCGAACATCGTCGTCTTCTGGCCTTCGATGCGGAATGGATTGATGGAATTGAGGAAGTATTCGCCGGAATCTTTGCGCTGCATCATTTGCGCGAGTGCGTCGTCAAAGTTGCCGTCGATCTCGATGACCTCCGCTCCGTAGTCGAACGACTGTGCCACCTTTGCGCGCGAGAGCTTGCCCTTCGGCAGATAAACGCGGGCGCTCATGCCGGCACGAGCAGCGTACGCCGCCATCGATGCAGCAGTGTTGCCCGTTGAAGCGCATGCCACGACGCTTGCGCCCCGCCTCCGCGCTTCTGTCACGCCGACGGTCATGCCCAGGTCTTTGAACGATCCCGTCGGATTCCAGCCCAGATGCTTGAATTGCAAACGGCTCACGCCAGCGTATTCAGCAGTCTTCTCGCCCGCTAGCAGCGGCGTATTCCCTTCTCCGAGTGTGACGATGCTCTCGTCGAGGTACTGCGGAAGAAACTCGCGGAAGCGCCAGACGCCGCTGCGATCTGCGGGCGCATTCGACAGACGGCGTTCGCGCCACAGCGCCCTCAGCCTCCGTGGATCGGGACGGAATCCGTTATTGCTCATTTCGAGCAGATCGCCGCATTTCGGACACTCGAAAGCAGCGAAGTCCCGATCCAGATCGTGGCGGCATTCGTGATTGCTGCATTGCAGTTGCATATTCGGTTACGGCCAACTCAAATCCTGCGAACACAGGCTCGAAGTTCCGAAAGATGCGGAGCCCAGCGGCGTAAGCTCTGGGTCA
>DATEMI010000644.1:0-5448 GCA_035275665.1 Terriglobales bacterium
AATCGCCTGCAGCAGGCCTTCTTGTCAGCAGATCCTCCATGCTGCATTGCGGACTGCGCCCGCGGGCTTCCTGCAGTTCCCGCCAACTCATGTTGGGACGTCCGGTATCGATCTGCTGCATCGTGATGCAGCCCGGAACGGGACAAACCAGCGCGCATAAATTGCAGCCTACGCATTCATCTTCGAGAATGCGCGGGAGGTGCTTGGCGAGATCTCCATCGCGAAGGTCGCCACGTGGACGCTCGGCTGCGGTGATGCACTGATGCGCGCCATCTTCGCAGGCGATGTAACAAAGATTGCAGCCGATACAAAGCTCCGGATCGATCCTGGCGACAATCGTGTAATTCAAATCCAGATCGCCCCACTCGCGGATTCGCTCGGTCGAGCGGCCGACAAGATCCATCGCCGAGTTTAAGCCCTTCTCGCCGAGATATTGCGACAGCCCGTCGATCATGTCTT
Source organism: Terriglobales bacterium (assembly GCA_035275665.1). Classification (GTDB taxonomy): domain Bacteria; phylum Acidobacteriota; class Terriglobia; order Terriglobales; family Acidobacteriaceae; genus Gp1-AA112. Next base: position 460 of record DATEMI010000644.1, read on the forward strand.
CGACGATGCGAAATCCATAGTGCATGGCGGCCGTGCAGACCTGGACCGAGGTGGCGCCCAGCAGCATGAACTCCACAGCATCGCGCCAGTTGCTTGCGCCGCCGATGCCCGAAACAGGAATTCCTACTTTGGGATGCTTCGCCACGGAAGAAACCATGTGCAGCGCAATTGGCTTTATCGACGGGCCGCAGTACCCGCCATGGCTGCCATATCCGCCGACGCTCGGCCGCGGCGCCAGGGTATTGAGATCGACTCCAACGATGCTGTTGAACGTGTTGACCAGCGAAACGGCATCGGCTCCGCCCTGGCGCGCGGCCCAGGCCATGTGCGCAACGTCAGTGACATTCGGCGTCAGCTTCACAATCACCGGAATCGTCGCGATCTCTTTCACCCAGCTCGTGATGAGAGTGGTGTATTCAGGCACCTGCCCGACCGCAGCTCCCATGCCGCGCTCCGACATGCCGTGCGGACAGCCGAAGTTCAGCTCCAGCAGATCAGCCCCCGAATCCTGCGCGCGGCGCACGATCTCGTGCCATGTCTCGCGCTGCGACTCGACCATCAGCGATGCGATCACCGTGTTCTGCGGAAAGCGTTTTTTAACCTCAGAGATTTCACGGAAGTTGGTTTCAATCGGGCGATCGCTGATCAACTCGATGTTGTTCAGGCCGATCATGCGTTCATTTTTGTAATCGATCGAGCCATATCGCGATGCGGTGTTGATGATCGGCTCGCCAATGGTCTTCCACACTGCTCCACCCCAGCCGGCATCGAAGGCCTTCATCACCTGATAGCCACTGTTTGTCGGCGGACCTGATGCTAGCCAGAACGGATTCGGCGAGCGCACGCCGCAGAAGTTGATGCTCAGATCAGGCATGGGCCACCTCCTTGCGTTTTGACTCAAGAGCAAGATGAATGCCGCGAGCAGCGAGCTTTCCATGCGCGACTGCGTCCACAACTTCGGCGCCACCGTTCACGCAATCGCCTCCGGCGAAGTACTTGGGATTCGAAGTTTGCATGGTCTCGCGATTCACTAACACCTTTCCTCGATCGAGTTCCAGACCGGGAATTTCGCGCAGAAAGTCGAGCTTCTTCTGCCCGAGGGCCTTCACGACCATGTCGACATCGAGTGTAAACTCCGTTCCCGGAATGGGACGAGGAGAGCGCCTGCCACTACGATCGGGCGGGCCGAGTTCAGTTCTGACACACACAAGTCCTATCGCACGCCCACGCGCGTCGGGAACCACGCGCACCGGCGCCGCCTGCCAGATGAAGGTCACGCCATCGGACTGAGCGAGATCGTATTCGTAATCGAAGGCCGACATCTCTTCGCGACCGCGGCGATAAATCATATAAACCATCTCTGCGCCGAGCCTGCGCGCCGCCGTCGCGACATCGATGGCCGTATTGCCACCGCCAATCACCGCAACACGCGTTCCCACCTGCACGTGATCGAGTGCGTTCGTCTTCGTTCTCTCGATAAATGTGAGCGCATCGACTACGCGGCGAATGCGCTCATTTTCGATGTGTAAGTCGTCTGTTCCGCCGAGGCCAACGCCAATGAAGACTGCGTCGTACTCGCGTTCGAGGTGCACAAGTGGAAGGTCTTTTCCAACAACAACCCCCATCCGAATCTCCACGCCGAGCTCGCGGACCATTTCGATCTCGCGAATCGCGTCCGCCGCGCGCATCTTGTACGCGGCAATGCCGTAGGTATTCAGGCCGCCGGGATTCGGCTTGGCCTCGAAGATCACAGCCGCATATCCCAGCTTGCGCAGCTCAGCTGCGCATGACAGGCTCGCAGGGCCGGCGCCGATCAGGGCTACGCGATGGCCGTTTGCCGGCGCAGGTTTAAGAACTTGAATCCCGCGATCGAGCACATGATCCACCGCATGCCGCTGCAGCCTGCCGATCTCCACCGGCTTTTTCCCCTCGGCATTCAGAACGCACGCGCCTTCGCAGAGTACCGAAGTGGGACACACGCGCCCGCAGCTATGCCCGAGCACATTCGCCGAAAGGATGGTTCGCGCCGAGCCGGTGAGGTTGTCAGTAAGAATCTGTCGAATGAACTGCGGAATGTTGATCTCAGTCGGACATGCTTTGATGCAAGGCGCGTCGTAGCAGAACAGGCACCGCGAAGCGGCCTCCAGGGCCAGCCCCGGCGTCAGCGGAGGATTGATATCGGCAAAGTTCTCTTCGATCTGCTCCGGAGTGAGTTTAGGGCCCGTATGCATGAAAACACCAGCCTACCGCGAGACGGGTGGAAAGTCTTGGGAGCATAGCATAGAGAGCTAGCAGCTACCAGTCGCGCCAAGACAGAACCGCCGCCAGTAGGCGGTGGGGCAGCCGCATGTTTTGCGGCTGCGCATGGCAGCGAGATGGAGGCATTCGGTTTCCATGAGATTCCCGCGAACTCGTTGCTGGGCAGACTCGCCCAGCAACGACCCACCGGCTACAGCCGGCGGTTCTGCTTTAGCTGGCAGCTGGCAGCTGGAAGCTGGTAGCTTTATCCTCCGATGTCTTTCGACGCGCTCATCAAGAACGGAACTGTCGTCACCGCCACTGACACTTACCCAGCCGACGTTGCAGTAGTCGACGGCAAGATTCATGCGATCGGCAAGAGCCTGCCCGCAGAAAATGCCACTCGCGTTTTCGACGCTGCAGGCAAATACGTCATGCCCGGCGGCATCGACGTCCACACGCATCTCGACATGCCCTTCGGAGGCACCACGAGCGCGGACGATTTCGAGACGGGCACGCGCGCAGCCGCATTCGGCGGCACGACTACGCTCATCGACTTCGCCATCCAGTACAAAGGACAGACTCTCCGCACCGCCTTCGACGCCTGGATGCAGAAGGCCGAATCCAAGGCCGTGAGCGACTACGCATTCCACTGCATCATCACCGACCTTCCCGACGCGCGTATCGAAGAGATGTCGCAGCTCATCCGCGATGGTGTGACCAGCTTCAAGCTATTCATGGCGTATCCGGGAGTTTTTATGCTCGACGACGCCAGCATCTTTCGCGCCATGCGCGCAGCGTCAAAAGGCGGCGGCATGATCTGCATGCATGCGGAGAATGGCGGAGCCATCGATGTGATCGTCAAACAGGCGCTCGCCGAAGGGAAGACCGCGCCGAAGTATCATGCGCTCACGCGTCCCACAACGGCAGAAGCCGAAGCCACGGCACGCGCGATCGCATTGGCCGAAATGGCAGGCTCGCCCGTGTACATCGTTCACCTCAGTTGCAACGATGCGCTCGAAAAAGTTCGTGAGGCTCGCGACCGCGGGCTGCCGGTGTATGCGGAAACCTGTCCTCAGTATCTTTATCTGTCTCTCGATGACATGGACGCTCCGGGATTTGAAGGCGCGAAGTACGTCTTCACTCCGCCCCTGCGCGAGAAGTGGCACCAGGAGAAGCTGTGGAACGGTCTCAAGAATGATCATCTGCAAGTTGTCTCGACCGATCACTGTCCGTTCTGCTTCAAAGAACAGAAGGAACTAGGCAAAGGCGACTTCACAAAAATTCCCAACGGCGGCCCCGGCATTGAGCATCGGTTAAGCCTGATTTACTCGGGAGGAGTCGGCAAAGGGCGCTTCAGCGTGAACCGCTTCGTCGAACTCGTTTCAACTACTCCTGCCAAGCTCTTCGGATTATATCCTCGAAAAGGAACCATAGCCGTGGGCAGCGATGCCGACCTGATTATCTTCGACCCAAATCGGGAACACACCATCAGCGCCAGGACTCACCACATGCGCGTGGATTACTCGATGTTCGAAGGTGTGAAGGTGAAAGGCATGCCTGATGTGGTGATGTCGCGCGGGCGGGTACTGGTGGAAAAAGATAAGTTCGTGGGGAAGGCAGGCGCCGGGAGCTTCCTGAAGCGCGCGACGTATGCCGGGGTGTGACGGAACCGGCCGGTAGGCGGTGGGCCGGTGCTGGGCGTCCAAGCCCAGCGCCGGATTCGTGATCGCCGCGAGAATCTCCAACGAACGACGTGCATCGTATGCGCAGCCGCGACACAAGCGGCTGCCCCACCGGCTACCGCCGCCGGTTCTGTTACTCGGGGCTCCTCTCCTCCGGCATCGCTAACACTCCCAGTTTTCCATCGGGCTCGAGTTCCAGCGTGGGCGCATACAAGCCGAGGAACTCTCTCCTCCACCAATTTCCGGTTTGCCGCTTCTCGGCCATGGTGGTGAACCAATACTGCCAGAGCACCGCTCGCACCTGCTTCGGAGGAGACTGCGGAAACGGATTGCCGGCAAAGAGGCCGAGCACGTCTTTGTCGTTCGTTAGCAGGCGCACTTCCGTGTTTGGGACGATGCTGTTGTTGCGCCACGTGCCGAGCGACGCGAACCACAGATTCCAATCGAAGCGCGGCTGATAGGGCGCGTAGATTCCTGGAGCTTCGTTCAGCCTTTGCGGTTTGTATCGAAACAGATATGGAGTCCAGTTCTGTCCGTCGTTCGAGCCCTGGAATTCGATTTCGTAGCGGCCGCGCGTCATCACTGCAAAAAGTCCGTACTGGTTCGCGATGCGGAAGGGCTCGAGCATCACCACAGGCGTAGTCGGCAGGGGAACATGCGGTACGAGCATCCACAGCAGTTCAACCGAGGTCACGTAGAAGACCCACGTGAGCATCACGGCGGAGATGGCGAGCTTGAACGCGCGAAAGTGCGGTTGCAGAAAAGCCATCACGGTTCCCGTTTGCCGCGACGAGACAGGCGCCAGCTCCTGAACTGCAGCGGCGGGCTTGAGCACCGGCAATTGTTCCTTCCACTTCTTCGGTGCGAAGCGCGCGAGGAAGCGATCGTCCAGCAGCAGGATTCCGAGCGAGAGAACCAGGTAATTCAAGAAGCAATAATTCGCGGTGCTAATTACGCCGGCTTCCCAACAAGTAACAATAAAGAAGAGGACAATGCGAAAGCGGCGCGGTAGCAGAATCATCCAGATCAGGCCCAGTTCCATTGCCAGCGTTGCTCCTACCGAAGC
>DATEMI010000645.1:0-5492 GCA_035275665.1 Terriglobales bacterium
GGACAGACTCCACCGGCCTTTTCTTTCAAATGGCCTCCAGAAATTGTCATCGACCGCACAGCCATTTACGAAGTACTTGAAGAATGCAAATTCCTTGCCGAGGGAGTCTCGGAGACCAAGTTTTCCCGCAAAAGATTTTCCAGCGCCGACCCGCATAAGCTCCGGTCGGTTCCTCTTTGAGAATGACGATTCTCAACTCCAGTGTTTTACTCTTAGATGAACAATGAAAAAAGCTCTCACTGCGTTTGTGTGCATGTTTGCTTGTACGGCGCTGCTTGCGCAGAGCACCGCGACGAACACTTCCTCGGAATCATCCGAGTGGCCGAACTACGGCAACGATCCCGGCGGCATGCGTTATTCGCCGCTAGCTCAGATCAACCACGAGAACGTCAGCAAGCTGCAGGTTGCATGGACATTCAACACCGGCGACATCTCCGAGGGTACAGGAGCGCGCCGACGCAGCAGTTTCGAGAGCACGCCCATCATGGTGGACCGAACTCTTTACCTCACTACTCCGTTCAACCGCATCGTCGCCCTCGATCCCGTAACGGGAAAGCAACGCTGGGCCTTCGACCCGAGAATTGACCAGACGTGGCAATCAGGCGACGGGCTCACCAATCGCGGCATCGCGACTTGGCTGGATAACGATTCAGTGCAGCAAGATAAAAACCAAAAGTCGCCGCCCGCGAAGCCATGCAGCAGACGCATCTTCGAGGCGACGATCGACGCGCGACTGGTGGCCATCGATGCTGCAACCGGCAAAGCTTGCGACGACTTCGGCAACGGCGGCGAAGTCAGCTTGCGCGACGTTCCCGGATTCCACGCCGGCTGGTATCACATGACCTCGCCACCAGCCGTGGTCGATGATGTCGTGATCGTCGGCTCAGCCATCGATGACAACACGCGCAACAACATGCCCGGTGGCGTGGTGCGGGCTTTCGACGTGCGCACAGGAAAATTGCGCTGGAGCTGGGATCCCATACCGCCGAATAAATCGGCGAATGCAAAGTGGGAGAGCGGCGCCGCCAACGCATGGTCAATCATGACTGTCGATCCCGAACGTCATCTTGTCTTCATTCCCACCGGCAGCGCCAGCCCCGACTTCTTTGGCGGTGAGCGTCCGGGGGACAACAAATGGGCAAACTCGATCGTGGCACTGCGCGCTGAGACCGGCGAACTCGTTTGGGGATTCCAACTCGTGCATCACGATCTCTGGGATTACGACGTGGCCTCCCCGCCGCTGCTGGCCACCGTGGAGCACGACGGCAAAAAAGTGCCGGTAGTCATCATCGGTGACAAGACCGGCTTCCTTTTTGTTCTAGACCGCGATACCGGGAAGCCGGTCTTCCCGGTCGAGGAGCGCCCGGTTCCAAAGAGCGACATTCCCGGAGAGACCGCCTCGCCAACGCAGCCGTTCCCTGTCGCTCCGCCGCCACTGGTGAAGCAGAAATATTCGGCAAACGATGCCTGGGGAATTAACGCGGAAGAGCGCGAAGCGTGCCGAAAGCAATTAGAAAGTCTGCGCCTGGATGGCATCTTCACGCCGCCGAGCGTCAACGGAATTTTGGCTGTGCCCGGCAACATCGGCGGCATGAATTGGAGCGGCTACGCCTTTGATCCGAACGCGGGCGTGCTGTTCGCCAACGTCAATAATTTGCCCTTTAAGGTGCGATTGATCGCCCGTGCGGATTTCGACGCGCGCGGCAAGAAGACCAACGAGCGCATCTCGGAACAGGGCGAGTACGGATCCCAAATCGGCGCGCCATACGCGATGTTCCGTCGTCCGATGTTCTCGCCGAAGTCCATTCCATGCATTCCGCCGCCCTGGGGGACACTCACGGCTGTGGACATGGTGCGCGGCACGATCAAATGGCAGGTTCCGCTGGGTTCGTGGCACGACGGCCTGCCGCCAGGAGACATCAGTCTCGGCGGTCCCATCGTGACGGCCGGCAAACTAGTGTTCGTTGCCGGAACCGCGTTCGATCCGTACATCCGCGCTTTCGACACGGAAACAGGCAAGGAACTTTGGAAGGCACAGTTGCCTGCTGCCGGACACGCCACGCCGATGACTTATCAAATCGGAGGAAAACAGTACGTTGTGATCGCAGCAGGCGGACACGCGAAGATCGACATCGAAAAGTTGAGCGATGCGCTAGTCGCCTTCGCGCTCCCCTAGAATTCGTCAAGCGGGAAATTGCTCCTGTAACAATCTATGAAACACCGCAACGCGACGGGTACCCGAGCTTTTTCGGCGGCTGCCCATGCATTCATTCGTGGGTAGAGGTTTTAGCGTCGCATTCAATCGGTCTATTGAGCCTCTCAGGATGAGCCGCGAGTTTTTGGGGTGCCCCGCGAGTACGAGTCGCGTCGTCCATGCATTTTGGTCCCATTGGTGACGTTCGCAGCCTGTTTCACAAATTTGCGCTTTATAGCGAATTTCGATATCGTGCTTCGATATTTTTGAATGCCTGTCTGATGTGCAGGACGGGACAAACCTGTGGCACGTCACTTCACCATAGCCGAAGATCGCTACCAGGATCTCTACTCTGGGCTGATCCGGCTGCACATTCTCCACCACGCATGCGAAGAGCCGATCTTTGGTTTGGGCATGATTGAAGAGCTGGGACGACACGGTTACAAGCTCAGCGCAGGCACCCTTTATCCCATGCTGCATCGGTTGGAGACGAATGGCCTCCTGCGATCGCATGAAGAGCACAATGGCCGCCGGCGTCGACGCGTTTATCGCGCGACGCGAACTGGACAAAAGGCTTTGGCAGCGGCGAAGCAGAAAGTACGGGAGCTCTTCTCTGAACTCTTTGAGCATCAGCATTCCGGAAAGCGGAATGGCACAGTGAGGGGTAAGCAATGAAGAGGCAGAGTGTTTTCGTCGCGCTAGTTGTTTGCGCACTCAGCCTCGCCGCTCAACAGCCGCCGAGCTTATCTCCACCCTCTTCTTTCACCTTGAAACAAGCTGTCGAATTTGCTCTTGCGCATTATCCACAGGCACGCGCTGCGGCGCAGAAGCTGATTGCAGCTCAAGCCGGAGTCAGGCTCGCGCGCACTGACTACCTGCCGCACACTGACATGATGTGGCAATCGAATCGCGGGACCTACAACAACATCACCGGACAATTGCTGCCACCTAGCGTGCTGCCTTCCCTTTCCGGGATTGTTCTGCCGGACACATCTGGACGTAGCGCTTGGAACACTGGAACCGGAATCTTGCTCTCATGGCAGCCATTCGACTTCGGCCTGCGCGCCGCCAACGTGAGTCTCGCCCGCGCCGCAGAGCACGGCGCTGAGGCACAACTGGAAGTCACGAAGTTGGATGTGGAAGCGAACGCCACCAACGCATTCCTCGAAGCGGCTGCGGCAGAACAGCTGATGCTTGCCGCGAAGGCGAATGTCGACCGGCGTGAGACGTTGGCCAAGTCCATTCACGTGCTGGTGGATAATCAGCTTCGTCCTGGAGCCGACGCCTCACGCGCGGATGCCGAACTCGCCGCCGCGCGCACGCAATTTCTCCGTTCCAAGCAGGCAGAGCAGGAGACGCTCATTCGCTTGGCCGAGGCTCTCGGGATTGCAGGGCAGAGCGTCGAAATCGCTGCAGGATCGCTCTCGACTGCTACACCCAACGTTCCCGTTGCAGAACCGAACGTAAATGCGAATCCATCTGCCAGGCTCGCTTTCAGCGAAGTCGAACAGAGCCAGGCGCGAGGGCACGCGCTCGATCGCAGCTACGTTCCGCAGTTTCGGCTGGAATCCGGCATTTCCGGGCGCGGCAGTGGATTGAACAACACTGGCCAGTTCCTCGGAGGAGATACCGGTCTAATCCCTGATCGGTACAACTGGGCTCTCGGTCTTACTGCGACATTTTCTCCCTTCGATATCTTCTCGGTTCGCGCACGCAGGCAAATCGAAGCCGCAAATGGACGCAGCGCCCGGGCAGCGTACGAAGGAACCATTCAGCAGCTCACGGCGGCAGAGCAACGAGCAAGTACTTCGCTCCAAACATCAATCGAGATTGCGAAGAACGCCGAAGTTGAGCTGTCCGCTGCGCAGCAGAGCGACCGTCAGGCCGAAGCGCGGTATAAGTCCGGACTAGCAACTCTGGTCGAACTGGCGGATGCGCAGCAACTGCTGGTAAACGCGGAGAGCGATGAGGCAGTTGCCAAACTGAGCGTGTGGAGATCGCTGCTGGCAACTGGCTTCGCTGCCGGCGATCTCACTTCATTCTTCGATGCCGCCGAGAAGGCGCCAGGCAAGACTCAATAACTATGTGGCTCATTCGCACAGCGCTACGTCAGCCCATCAGCACCGTCATCGTGGTGCTCGGATTCGCGCTGTGTTCGATTCTCGCGCTGCTGCGCACGCGCGTTGATATCTTTCCCGATTTGAACCTCCCTGTCATCTATGTGGCCCAGCCGTATGGCGGCATGAGTCCGCAGCAGATGGAGGGTTTTCTCTCGTACTACTACGAGTACCACTTCCTCTACATCAACGGAATCGAGAAGGTCGAGGCCAAGTCGATCCAGGGCAATGCGCTGTTGCGCCTCAGTTTTCATCCGGGAACGAACATGAGCGAGGCGCTGGCGCAGACGATCTCATATGTAAATCGCGCGCGAGCGTTTATGCCGCCAGGAACGGTGTCGCCGTTCGTGATTCGCTACGACGCCGGAACTTTGCCGGTTGGATATCTCGTATTCTCGTCGCCCTCGCGCACTTTAGGCGAAATTCAGGATCTGGCGCTCAACCGCGTCCGCCCCATTTTTGCCACGCTGCCGGGCGTTTCGTCGCCGCCGCCGTTTGGAGGAAATCAGCGGACGATTGTGATCAGCGTGCGTCCGGAGAAGCTGCACGCTTATGGACTATCGCCGCAGTCGGTCGTTCAAGCAGTGCTCTCCGGAAACAGCATAGAGCCCGCAGGTAACGCGAATATCGGACCGTACTCGGCAATGGTCACAACGGACACGACGGTTCGTCAGATTTCGGACCTGCTCGACATCCCTCTGCGCACTGGACCAGGCGCCGCAGTGTATTTGCGCGATGTAGGAAGTGTCTCCGATTCTTCGGACATTCTTTCGGGATATGCGCTGCTCAACGACAAGCGCACGGTTTACATTCCCGTAACGAAACGTCCGGATGCTTCGACTTTGGATGTAGTCCGCGAAGTGCGCGAGAGCCTGCCGCGATTCCAGTCCCTCGTGCCCGAAGACATCAAGATCAGCTACGAATTCGATCAGTCGCAGTATGTGCGCGACGCGCTGTCGTCGGTGCTGCGCGAAGGCATTCTGGGTGCGATCCTCACCGGACTCACGCTCTTGCTCTTTCTGCGCGACTGGAGAAGCTCACTGATCGTGGTGATCACAATTCCTCTGGCGCTTCTCATCGCGGTGGTTGCACTTTGGGCTGTGGGACAAACGATCAACATCATGACGCTTGGCGGGCTGGCGCTCGCGATTGGCGTGCTCGTCGATGAAGGCACGGTGACG
>DATEMI010000646.1:0-2349 GCA_035275665.1 Terriglobales bacterium
GGAAGGATGGAGTTCATGGCAAAGCGAGTTGCACTGATTACTGGGGTCACCGGGCAAGACGGCGCCTACCTTGCCGAATTCCTGCTCAATAAGGGCTATGTCGTGCATGGCCTGAAGAGGCGCTCGTCCTCGTTCAACACCGGGCGGGTCGATCATCTTTAGCAAGACCCGCACGATCAAGACCTGCGCTTTGCCATGCACTACGGAGACCTGACGGATGCTACCAACCTCATTCGGATCGTCCAGGAGACGCAGCCGGATGAGATCTATAACCTTGCCGCCCAAAGCCATGTGCAGGTCTCGTTTGAAACTCCGGAATACACGGCGAATGCTGATGGCCTCGGCACTCTGCGGCTGCTCGAGGCAATCCGAATTCTGAATATGGAACGGCGCGTACGCTTTTATCAGGCATCGACATCGGAGCTCTACGGTAAGGTCCAACAGGTCCCTCAGAGCGAGACCACACCGTTCTATCCGCGGTCACCCTATGCCGCAGCAAAGCTCTACGCTTACTGGATCGTAGTGAACTATCGGGAGGCATACGGGATTCACGCTTCAAACGGCATCCTGTTCAATCACGAGGGGCCGACGCGCGGGGAAACCTTTGTCACTCGCAAGATTACCCGCGCCGTTGCAGCGATCGAGCTTGGCCTCCAGGACACGCTTTTTCTCGGCAACCTCGATGCCAAGCGTGACTGGGGCCACGCCCGCGACTATGTGGAAGGAATGTGGCTGGTCACGCAACAGCCGCATCCCGACGATTATGTCCTTGCGACCGGCGAGACTCGGTCGGTGCGCGAATTCGTCGAGGAGGCGTTTGCTCAAGTGGGTAAGGAAATCGTGTGGCGTGGGTCCGGGGCAGATGAAAAGGGTCTTGATGCTCGTTCGGGCCGTATACTGGTCAAGATCGATCCGCGCTATTTTCGCCCCACCGAGGTTGATCTGTTGATCGGCGACCCAACGAAGGCACGGGAAAAACTCGGTTGGCGCCGCAAGGTTTCATTCGACGCGCTGGTCGCGGAAATGGTGCAAGCCGATCTTGAATTGGTGCGAGAGGAAGCTGGACTACCAGGCGCATCTCCTTATCCGCGACCGCGTGCGTTGCGAATGGTGCAATGACAGCCGCTCTGTTCGAGCTAGAGGGTAAGCGGATCTACGTCGCTGGGCACACCGGAATGGCCGGCTCAGCGATCGTGCGCAGGCTGGGTCAGAGCTGTACGATTTTGACCGCCGAGCATCGTGAGCTCGACCTCACGCAACAAGAGGCCACGGAACGCTGGCTTGCTGCCGCACGCCCTGACGTGGTCGTTGTCGCAGCTGGGCGCGTTGGCGGCATAATGGCGAATAATAACTATCCCGCCGATTTTCTTGCTGACAATCTTGCCATCGGGCTCAATCTCATCAGGGCAAGCCACTTAGTCAGGGTTAAGAAACTGCTGTTTCTAGGGTCTTCCTGCGTATATCCGAAATATGCCAAACAGCCCATCAGCGAAGACCAATTGCTGACGGGCGAGCTTGAGCCGACCAATGAGTGGTATGCAATTGCGAAAATAGCCGGCATTAAGCTGTGTGAGGCATATCTCCGCCAACACGGGTGTGATTTCATTTCCATGATGCCCACAAACCTCTACGGCCCGGGTGACAACTATCATCCGGAAAACAGTCATGTAGTCGCGGCCTTGATCCGCCGGTTTCATGAAGCGAAAGTTGCCGGCGCGCCGATCGTTACCGTGTGGGGAACAGGCACGCCACGACGCGAGTTTCTCTATGTCGACGATTTTGCTGACGCGTCTGTGTATGTGCTGAAGAACTACTCCGGGGCGCAATTCATCAATGTTGGAGCCGGCAAGGACGTAAGCATTGCGGAGTTCGCTGGGATCGTTGCCGACGTCGTTGGATATCGTGGCAAAATCATCTTCGATCCGTCGAAGCCTGACGGCACTCCACGTAAGCTCCTCGATATATCGCGGCTTTCGTCGTTGGGGTGGACCGCAAAAGTTCCACTCCGAGAAGGCCTTAAAAAAGCATACGCTGACTTCTTGAACAACGCCGTGCGGGAACGGTGATTGCCAAGGTGGCAATCTTTTGACGATTCGCTCACGCTAAACACTTCGGACGAACTGTGGCTACACAAATCGTGCCGCTCTTGCGGCTTCGGGGAACGTACTCTGTTATAACAGCTATTTCTGTCACCTCACTGGACGAGCCCGCTCGAAAACCAACCTGTTTAGGACTTTGTCCATGACAGCATCCCACATGGACCGTGCGCGTGCCTCGATAGCAAGCGGACGCCCGTTGAGAGTTGCGATCTTGAGAAATCGATCTACAAACAATCCTACACCGTTGTTA
>DATEMI010000647.1:0-4094 GCA_035275665.1 Terriglobales bacterium
TCGCAAGGGCGTGAATTCGGCATAGTCGATCTGCGAACGCTGCAGAAATTCGTGAACTTCCATTTCAGCGTCACGCTCGACCTGTTCGGGTCTGAGATCTCCTCAAACGCAGCTACGTACTACACCACTGGACTGAAAGGCCGCTACGAAGAAGGCAAGAAAGGCGACGACCACAAGCTCACCGCCGACGAGTACCCGGTGCTCGATATGGAAAATGGTCGTATCGTCGAGAAGCGCGTTCCGTCGCTTACGGCGCTCAATGCGCGGCTCCGCGACGACTACATCGAAGAGATTCAGGGCGGCATCAATCGCTGGAACCGCATACCCGACCAGCTTGGAATCCCATTTCGGTTCAAGCTGCCTCATGCCGGATTCCACCGCAAGATCGGCAACTTTGCCGGACAATTCATCACTCCTGACGGCCAAGTGGTCAGCGAGTCTGAATGGAACAGCCGCCACAATGAATGGATGCCGGCTGAGAGCGATCACCAGTACATCGAGTCGCTGATGGGACAAGTGATCGAGCCAGGCAAGTTCGCGAACTGGATTGCGCCTCCAGCGCGAGGGATCAACAACAAGCCGATTGATTTTGAGTATGTGAGGTTCAATTGAGCCCGCAACCTATCACGACTGAGACTCGAATCAGCGCTCGCTGGCCGGAGGCATCTGCTCACGCTCCCGACCTCCGGGAATTTTCCGAAAGGCTGCATTCCGTTTCGGAACAGGCTCGCAAACTTTTGGCTCACGTTGCAGAGCTCGCCTATCATGGCCGCGGACAGCAGCGGAAGTCTGACGTTGCGTATCTGCCGGAGCTCCATGAATCCTGCGGACTCGACGTGGAAGCCATGTATTCGTTACTCGACGAATTGCAGCAGGCAAAACTGGTGCAGATCGAAGATCCTTACCCATTTGAGGACGTGAAGATTTTACCGTCATCCTCAGGGTGGAACGTGCTGGAGGCGGTCGCGAAGCTGTGTGAGGAAGAAAATCTGCCGCTCCGGGAGGTGCTCGTCGATTTTCGACGCGCATTCTAAATGGCGACTACTTCCCAAAATGGATTTCATTCGGCCGTAACCAGCCGGACAGAACAGACACGGAGCGACGCTGAGTATCTGCAGCTGTTAGGTAAGAATATTCGTTCGGCTCGCGCGAAGCGTGGGCTCACGCGCAAAGCCCTGGCTGCAGACTCAGGAGTATCGGAGCGATTCCTCGCGCAGCTAGAGACTGGATCGGGAAACGCATCCGTGCTTGTTCTGCGGCAGATTGCGCGCTCGCTCGACGTGCCGCTGGAAGCTTTCTTGGCGGGCGAGCCGCAGCATTCTCCCGACCTCCGGGACGCGGTCGAATTTCTTCGCGGTCTAGATCCGGAACATGTCGCCAGAGCTCGGCAACTATTGGCTGAGCACTTCAGCAATCAGAATTTTCCATCGCGAAGCGAGCGGATCGCATTAGTCGGGCTGCGAGGAGCGGGCAAATCAACAATCGGGAGGCTTCTCGCAGACAGATTCGGCGTTCCTTTTTTTGAACTGGATGGCCTGGTTGAGCAAGCGAGCGGTCTGTCACTTTCTATGATCTTTGATCTATACGGGCAGCCCGGCTTTCGCCGCTTCGAACGACAGTGCCTGGATGACCTGCTGCGGAGTCAGTCGAGATTTGTTGTAGCTGCCGGAGGCAGTCTCGTTTTGGAACCCGCGACATATCGAACTCTCCTGAGCTCCTGCTACACGATGTGGCTGCAAGCCACGCCCGAGGAGCACATGGCGCGAGTCGTGGCGCAGGGTGATATGCGACCCATGGCGCACAATCCCGAAGCTATGTCTGACCTCCAGCGCATCCTTGGTGAGCGAGAGCAGCTTTATCGGCAGGCAGACGCGATCGTCAACACAAGCAAGCGCTCCGTCGATCAAGTTGTTGCCGAATGCCTGCAGAATTTGCAGAACGCAGAGTACGATCGCGCAGGAACTCTCGTTTAGGGTTCGAGCGAGATTCTAATTCGGGAAGCTCCGATGTATTTGTCCGCCCCGCCGTAATAGATCCACCATTGTTTCCCGTTCTGGACCATCCCCTCGGTAAATACCACATTGGGAACTTGCCCGACGCGCTGCCATTGCCTTTCGGGACGCAAGAACGGCTGGTCGGCTCTCGCCAGAAGTCTCTCCGGATTGTTCTTATCGAAAAGCGCCCAGCCGGTTGTGTACACCAGATTGTCGTCGGCTCCGTTGTAGATCAGGAGAATGCCCTCGGAAGTGATTAACGGCGGCGGTCCCGGCTCCATGACGCGTGAATCGAAGGCTCCGGCGTTTCGCGGGAGTACAGGTTCTTGGGTCGCATCGACCCAGTGCAGCAAATCGTCAGACGAAGCAAGCCCCATGTAATCGCGATTGTCGGACTTCGTGCCCAGATAGTACATCCACCATTTCCCGTTGATCTTATCCGGCACAATCGCTCCCGATTTGGTCCACTTCGTATTCCAACTTCCTTTGTATGCAGGCAACAGAATGCCTTTGCGCTCCCAATGGATCAGGTCTTTCGATGTCGCCATGCAGAGCTGGGCATCGTGCTTGTTGTAGCCGGTGTAGGTCATGTAATACGTGTCGCCGACCTTAAGCACGCGCGGATCTTCGACACCGCCATCTTTCTCGTAATCAGTTCCTGGCTGAAGCACGGGCTGGTTGCGAAGCGTAAAGTGCACACCATCAGTGCTGGATGCATAGCCGATCCGAGATGTGCCTGCTTTGTCCTGCTCGCGATAGAGAAGAATTGTCTTGTTGCCGACACGCACCGCAGCCGGATTAAACGTGCCGGCGGTGGCAGCGCCTGAACCCGAAGGCGAAATCACGGGCGTGGGACTGCTCCAGTCAACTGTGATCTTGAGGGGAGCGTCAGCAGCGGTTTGCGCCCCGACGCTGTAACTCAATAGCAGCGATCCTGCCAGAATGATTGCTTTCAGCATTGACTCACCGATGATCGAAGAGCGAGCTAGGACAGAACCGCCGCCGGTAGGCGGCGGGCCGGAGATGGCCCGATGGCCAGCTCCGAGTATGAAATGTAGCCTACATTCTCGCAGAGCGCAGTCGCAAGAAACGCGACTGCCCGATCGCCTACCGGCGACGGTTCTGTTACTTCGACGTTCACCCTTGCGGTTTGTTTTCCTGAGATGACTGCAATTCTTCCGATCTCTTCAGCTCGCGCTCTGCATCCTGCTCGCGGCCCAAGCCGCGATAGGCTTCGCCCATCAGGTGATGTGCGATGTAATTTGTCGGATCCATTCGCAATGACTTCTCAAGATAGTTCAGAGCCGATGCGTAATCTTTTTTCTTTACGAGAACTTTGCCCATGAGGATGTAAGGGCCCGTGGCCGTGGCATCGAGCAGGATTGAACGTTGCAGAGCCCGCTCCGCATCGTCGTATCTCTCCACGCGACTGTAGCAATCTCCAAGCCGGTCGTAGGTTCCCGAGTATCCCGGGTTGAGTTTCTGCTCCAACTCAAACTCCTCGATCGCCTTCTGCACATTCGACTTATAGAGGTAGAACTCGCCCAACAAATAGTGGACCAGTGGCAGCTTGGGATCCATCGCGGCCGCCTGCTGCGCATTCTGTTCCGCAATGGGATCGTAACCTTGACGCAGCAACATACGCGCAAGAAACAGATGCGCAGCCGCCGAGTCTGGCGGCACACCATACATCTGCGCGAAGGACCTCCGCGCTTCATCGTAGTTCTGGGTGTGCATGTAGCAGAGCCCCAGGACGTAATTGGCGTCAACGTTCGCTGAACCAATCCAGGACTGCACCTGTTTCAAATAGGGAATCGCATCGGCTGGGCGACCCATTTGGAAGAGGCTTAATCCGCGTAGTTGTACCGCTTCGTGGTCTTCCGGATCCTGCTGCACGGATCGAGCAAATGCGGCTTCAGCGTGGGAGAAATCTCCTTTCCGGTAATAGGCGATTCCCAACTGACGCTCGACTCCCTTCGGCTCCGGCATCAGTTTCTGTAGCCCCGATAATTTCACGATTGCTTCGTCGAGCCTTCCTTGATTAATCAATTGATTGGCGGCCTGCAGCTGTCCAGTTTGAGGTTGTGTTGATAGAGAAGA
>DATEMI010000648.1:0-7586 GCA_035275665.1 Terriglobales bacterium
TGGGGATCGCCGCGGTCCGCACCCGTGCGATGCGCGACCACGGTTGCGTCAAACTGCTCTTTGAACTCGCGCCGCAGACGCGTGATCCGGCGCTCGGATTCCTTTGACAGCTTCTGCGCAGCAGCGCGATCTTCAACTGTGTTGATTGCTTCGCGGGCCTGGTACTCGAAATCGCGCAGCAGCTGCTCGAGCTTCTTTTCCATCTCGTGCACCTGCTGGCGCTGCTGCTTCACGCCTTCGAGATCAAGACGGCTCTTTTCGCGCGCGACCTCCTGTTCTCGTCGACGCAAATCAGTACGCTCTCGCTCGATGGTTTCGAGCTGCTGATGGAGTTGATCGAGGAAGCGCGCAATGTCCCGGGTTTGTCCTGCAAGCCGCTGGCGTGCGGCCGAGATGATCTGCGAGTTCAGTCCAAGGCGCTGCGCAATGTTTATACCCGCTGAAGGTCCCGGCACACCGACCTTCAGCTCATAAGTTGGCTGTAGAGTCTTCTCGTCGAAGCCGACGGCTGCATTCACCACGCCGGAAGTATTGGCTGCATAAACTTTCAGCGCGGTGTGATGAGTAGAAATGATGCTGGTCGCCCCAAGATCGAGAAAATGTCTCGCAATAGCGACAGCGAGTGCGGCGCCTTCTTCAGGATCGGTGGCAGAGCCGAGTTCGTCCAGCAGGACTAGTGAGAGCGATGTAGCTGTCCTCGAAATCATGTCAATATTTCTGACGTGCGCCGAGAACGTGGAAAGGTTCTGCTCGATCGATTGATAGTCGCCAATGTCCACAAATACCGAGTCGAAGACCGGAAGCTCTGCAGCCTCTGCAGGAATGGGCATTCCCGACTGCGCCATGAGCGCAAGCAAGCCGATTGTTTTCAAAGCCACAGTTTTCCCCCCCGTATTGGGCCCACTGATGATTAGCTGGCGGCTGCATTCTGCAAGCTCAAGGGAAATAGGAACTATGCGACCGCGGCCCTCGCGCAGATTGCGTTCCAAAACAGGATGGCGTGCATTTGCCAGTTGAAGGTGGGTGGTGGTGTGTTCATCGAGTCCACTGTGTCCATCTTGTCCATTCGAAATTCGCGGCCGTACACACCGATAATCGCGAGCAAAGCGCGCCTTAGCAAATTGCAACTCAATTTCAGCAAGAACGTCGAGCGCTGTCTCCAGCGCAGGCGCCTGCTCGCCAATCCGAGCGGTCATCTCCAGCAGAATGCGATGAATCTCAACATTCTCTTCTTCCAGCAAGCGCACCAGCTCGTTGTTCTGCTCGATAGTTTCGAGCGGCTCAAGGAACACGGTTTGTCCACTCGAGCTCGCGCCGTGTATGACTCCGTTCACGCGCCGCTTCTGCTCGACCTTTACAGGAATTACAAAACGTTCTCCACGAATGGTAATCAGCTCATCTTGTGTGGCCCCGCCTTCGGCGAGATGCCGGAGATAGCTGCGCAAAGAAGTCTGAATTTCGCGCTTCTGCCGCTCGATCTCCCTTCGCAAGCGCGCCAACTCCGGCGATGCGCGATCGTCGAGTGTGCCGTCGGGAAGAATCTTGCCATGAAAAAAGCGAAGCAGCAGCGTGAAATCCGCGAGGGTGAGCGAGCGCTCGCGAACTGCAGGCCATCCTCCCTCAAGTAATGCCGGAGGCTGAAGAGCGATAGAGCGCCATTCGTCTGCGCGATCGGCAATTGTGAGAACTTCGCGCAGCTCCTGGATTTCGAGCGCTGCTCCGCCGATCTGACCTTTCTTCAGAAGCTCGCGGCAGTCTGTAATTCCATGGAAATCGAATGCTCCGCCGGCTTCGAGAAATTTTCGAATTTCTTCGGTGAGTTGCTGCTGATGGAGAATCCAGCCCGCGTCGACTTCAGGACCGAGCTCGGCGACTCGACTGCGTCCCAAATCGGAGCCGCAGTAGGCGAGCAGCATCTCGCGCACGCGATCGAATTCCAGCAGCCGCAGGCTCCAAGTCGGAGACATGAATAAATGCTAGCAGCGCGAGGGAAAACTCGCGCGAGACCGTCTTCCAGACAAACTTGTGTACCTCATTTGCGAGAACGCGACAAGCGTCGATGCGCTTTCTACTCTGCTCCCAATACCGGCTCAAACAGCAGTAGCGATACGATCGTGAACACGAGGTCGTAAACGCTAAGCAGTTTGATCCCAATCGTTGGATCGGCATCGCCGGTCAGGATGTCGGTAGTCGCGATGACCATTCCGAGCAGCGCAGGGAGCGAAATGGGAAAAAGAATGAGAGGAAGCATCAATTCGCGATTGCGAGTGCGAATCGATAGTGCCGAGAAAAAAGTTCCGTTTACCACCAACGCCCAAGTTCCGAGCGCAGCAACCAGAACGAGCTCGGCTCCAGAGCCGATGACGCGTAGGTTGTAGAAAATCATAAATATCGGAGCGATCAAAATCTCAATGACAGCAACAAAGATGAAATTCGCGATAACCTTCGCCAGCAAAAGCGCGTTCGGAGGCGCAGGCGCGAGTCGCAAAGCATCGAGCACGCTGTTGTGCAATTCACGCGCCCAACTCTGATTCAGCGCCACTACCGTAGCAAACAGCAGTGCAATCCACGCGATGCCGCCGGCAATGACGCGCGATTCTTCGACTACCGGATCGAAGGCAAACGCAAACACCACTACGACCAGCAACGCGAAAAACAACATTGAGTTGCTCGCGTCTTTCGAGCGCCACTCGATGCGAAGATCCTTGCGCAAATGCAAGCCGACTGTGCGCGCCAGATTCATCGCGAACCTCGAACCGGCTCTGCGTCCCCTGACGGATAGGGAACGGAGATTTCACGTTTCACGATAGTCCCGGCGTGCATCGTGATCCATTCGTCGGCTACTTCGGAGAGTGCTTCGAGTTGGTGCGTAATGACGATCAGGGTCGATCCACGATCGCGCAGCGATCCTAGCAACGAAGACATCGTCGAAATAGACCTGCTGTCAACGTTCGAGAAAGGCTCATCGAGCAAAAGCAGATCGGGAGAGGAAAGCATTGCGCGTCCCAGCGCTAGCCGCTGTTTCATTCCTTGCGAGTACTGCCCTACGCGTCGCCTACGATCGACGTTGGCCAATCCTACTCGATCAAGAAGCTCATCGATTGGAAACGTAGAACTTGGTCCATACAGACCGCGAAAGTAAGCCAGGTTTTCGCGAGCCGTGAGTTCCTCGTACAAGAGAGTGGCATGGGCCATGAACCCGATGCGGCCGCTCACCTGCCGCAGATCACGACTTCCAAGAATCGTCACGCTGCCGCGAGACGCGCGTGCAAGCCCGGCAATGACGCGAAGCAATGTCGTTTTGCCGGCCCCGTTCTCTCCTAACAACCCGTACAAACGGCCGGCTGGAAGAGTTGCGCTCACGTCATGCAGCGCGGCAAAGCGCCCGAAGAGCTTGCTTATGCTATCGAGAACGACCGCCGGTTCAGAATGGAAATGATTTTCGGAATGGACTGGTGAATCACTCAAGCGTCAGTTGGAATTCTGCGATGCCGGCTTTGCTTCGGCTTGGGTCATCGTGCCTGATTGATTGGCTGCCGGCGCGTACTTCGATGCGCACTTAGCCTGAATCTGCTGCGCGTGAAAGACGCCATCATTGCCATATGAGCCTTCGACAAGTGCCTGGGCGTTATCCTTGAATGTGTCCGGCGGCGGCTCAGTACCGCGATAAGCTACCTGCAGCTTGAGCCCTAGCTCATCGATCTGGAAATCAGCTCCGGCGCCTTTACGGTGAATGCTGCCCGGCACGACTTGTCCGGCGACGCGCAGGCGCTTGCTGTGCGCCTGGTCGCCCATCCCTTGTAATTCCTTGATGGTGACGTAGTAACTCTTGGTCTGCTGAATACCGGTAAAGGCCAGGTACGAAAGCGCGCCGATAATGATGGCAATCGCTATTCCAAAACGGAGATATCTACCTGCAGAAGGCACGAATTAAAGAGTATTCCGGCTCGGTGGGCGGGTCAAGAAAATCGCACAGCGGCGCTCTCCAGACGGGACCGAGGAACCGCGGCCTGAGGTCGGCCTCAACGGTGTAGCTGCTCCCTACAGTTCACAAATGGCCGGATTGGGACACGACTCCAAATGCGCTGGAACAGCAGGCAGCTTCTGCTCTCGCTAACATCTCCGTGATGCACCTCTTGTGGTAATAATTTGAAGTAAGTTCAGGAAAGTCCCGTCGCAAATTCCTCTGGCCGAGGTTCCCCGGTTTTGTGCGGTATCAATTTGATGAGGTCGAGGTCCTGTGGCCAACGGGGATCCCCAAAGTGTAGTGTGCCAACCCGGGCAGCTTGCTCCAGCAAGCGGCATTTATCTGGTCAAACATCTCAATCAGCATCGTGCTGTGCATGAGGTACTGGTCATTCGCGGCGAAGAATTTCCGCTTTGTCGAACGTGCCGAGGCTCCGTTCGATTCCGCCTCGAGCGCGAAGTCGATCACGTGCACCACGACTGGGATTTGGCGGGACCGATGGAAAGTTCCCTCGCGGAACAGCTTCCGGACTTTGACAGCGTGCGTGCTTTCCGCCGCGTTGAGGTTGATCTCCCGATAACGCTGGAATCCCGTCATAAGCAAGGGACGATTGTGCAAGGTCATACGACGAACCTCAGCGAGGGAGGCCTCGGTGCTGTGATTAGCGAGCGATTTGCCGATGAGAAACGAAACCTAACCATCCGGTTACCAGGATTACATTCGCGAAAAGACATTCAGGTCAGCGCCCGGTTGCGATACCGGAAGGGAATGCGTCATGGTTTCGAATTCATGCGCGTTTCGGCAGCGGACCGCGAGGCCATTCGCGAACTCTGTGCTCATTCGCTCTCCTAAACTATCAGGTCCGAAAATCAAGATCCTCTGAGATGTGGGGCATCGGCTGATTTAGTTGGAACTTCACTTTGTGTCCGCAGAACCGGCATTCAGGCAAAACTTCGCCTCGGAGGAACAGAGCTTGTATCACTTGCGAAGGGCAACTGCGGTGGATTACATCGTAAATTCCTGATTCGGGAACTCTGTCTCCTGCTCTCAGACTTTCCCGAACCGGCTTCCGCGCGACGTTCATCTTGTGCTCTCCCAAGGCGCAGCGTTAAAGCTGCAGATGGAATGCCAAAGTGCTCGTCAGCAGTTCGGGATAGCAGTACTGAGATCAGTAAGTTACAAGAAAAGAAGAAGGTTGCCTTGCAACATTTGGAAAGATTTACCTCCACCCCCGCGTTAACAACCCAACCGGCGGCCTTTGTCGCTGGAACAAAGAATTTTGTACATTAGTTCTCTTATGCTCGATCTCAACTACGTCCGTGAGCACCTGCCCGAAGTAGAAGAAAAGCTGCGGCAGCGTGGGATCAATTCGCAGGAACTGCTTGGCGGCTTTCGCGACCTCGACGGGCGCCGACGTCAGGCGATCACTGCTGCTGAAACCCTCAAAGCTGAGCGCAACAAGAAGTCAGAAGAAGTCGGACGCCGCAAGCGCGCTGGCGAAGATGCCACTGCATTGATGGAAGAAACCAAGTCTTTGCGCGAAGAAGGAGAACGCCAGGAGAAGCTCGCAGCGGAGCTCGACGAGGAGTTGCGCACAGTGATGTCTCAGATTCCGAATCTGCCGCACTCCAGCGTGCCCGTCGGACGAAGCGAGCATGACAACATTGAGGTCCGACGTTGGGGACAGCCGCCGAAGTTCAGCTTTCAGCCAAAGCCACATTGGGAATTGGGTGAGCAGCTCGGAGTGCTTGATTTGGAACGCGCCTCTAAGCTTTCTGGCGCACGCTTTGCGGTGTATTGGGATCAAGGCGCCAAGCTCGAACGTGCACTGGCCAACTTCATGCTCGATGCGCACACGCGCGAGCATGGATACACGGAAGTTTTACCGCCGTACATGGTGAACTCTGCATCAATGTACGGCACAGGACAGCTACCGAAGTTTGCCGGCGATTTGTTTCGCATTCAGGAGCACGACCTTTGGCTGATTCCGACCGCGGAAGTCCCGCTCACGAATCTCTATCGTGACGAAACTCTGGACGAAAGCAAGCTTCCCATTTCGGTAACCGGATACACGCCTTGTTTCCGCAGCGAAGCAGGATCTTACGGCAAAGACGTGCGCGGCATTATCCGCCAGCATCAGTTCCAAAAGGTCGAACTGGTGAAGTTCGCCCATCCGGAACGTTCCTATGATGATCACGAACAACTCACGCGCGATGCAGAAATCATCCTGCAGCGGTTCGGATTGCACTATCGCGTAGTCACCCTGTGCACCGGGGACATGGGATTCGGCTCGGCGAAAACCTATGACATAGAAGTGTGGTTGCCGGGGCAAAACCTGTTTCGGGAAATTTCATCATGTTCAAATTTTGAGAGCTTCCAGGCTCGCCGAGCCAACATCCGCTTCCGCTCAGCGGCAAAGAAGAAAACAGAATTCGTTCACACGATTAACGGGAGTGGACTCGCCGTTGGACGGACGTGGTTGGCAATCCTCGAGAATTACCAGCAGGCCGACGGAAGCATCGTTATCCCAGAGGCTCTGCGTCCATATATGGGAAGTGAAATAATCTCGCCGCGCCGCCAATAGCAGCCTTGGGATTGCATTCGCCTGTATCGGCGATTTGCGTATTGGTTAGAGTGTCGTGTGGCGCTTTGGCATGAAAGAGAAACGACATCAATTTTGAGATGCTCGTTGCTCGGGACGGGAGGCGCACGCTTCCCGATCGGTGATGGGGCAGAACCCAGAGCGCCTTTCTCGAGGCTAAGAAGTCCAGAACCCTTCTTTGTCGTATTCGCGGATGGCGCGCAACTCCACGGCGGAGGGCGGAGGAGTTTCGCTCACGTCATCGCGTACGCCGAGCTTCCAGCCGGTGGAAGCCACCACGTCTGCGACGGTAACTCCGGGATGATGCGAATGCAGATACGCCTCTGCATCTTCTCCAAAGCGCAAAACAGCTTTGGTAGTGATGATGGCTGCCGGCCCGCCGCGTGGCAGACCGCGACGCTTCCGGTAGCCAGGACCATCGCCATTTCCCGGACTGGTAATGTACGATACGCGTTCCAGCAGGCGGCGAGGTGTGTGGTCGATCATGGCTACGAACCGATGTGCGAGCGAAGCGATGTCGCAAGCTCCTCCTGATCCCGGGAGCCGAATTGGGCCATTTGGTCCTTCTACTTGTGTCGAGTTTAAGTTCCCGAAGCGGTCTACTTCGGCGGCACCAAGAAATCCTAAATCGACGCGGCCCGATTGCAGCAGGCTCATTACTCCGATCATGTCGAGGCACTGCGTCGCGCCGAGCAGGTTAGGTAAATCGGACATAGTGTAGATAAGTTCCGGTGATGGCCTATTGCGGATGACGCCGTTCTCAAATAGCCCAATGCAATTGGGAGCGTGCGTGCGCTTGGCAACGACGAAGGCAATCAGCGGTAGGCGCATGCCGACGAAAACAACTTCACCGTCGCGAATCTCGCGTGCGGCCGCAGCTACCATGAGTTCGCCGAGCGTGTAGCTCATTTTGCAGTGAAGACCGCCGGACGCTTCTCGATATAGGCGCTCAGGCCTTCCCTCGCATCATCGCTTTCGAAGAGAAGCTGCTGGTTTTCGCGCTCCAGCGCCAGGCCA
>DATEMI010000649.1:0-3316 GCA_035275665.1 Terriglobales bacterium
GAACCCGCTGCCTCTCTGCGGCGTGCAATCCCTGCTCAGCGAACGCGGTCAGCGTATCCGCCGATGGGTGCTCGGCCTCGACGGCCACCTGCTCCGCCGCGAGCCGCTGTTTCATGATGTTGCTCAGACGATCCAAACCGCCTCAATTCTGCTCGTTAATGGTTGAACGGATAATCTTTCGCTTCTTGCGCCGCGATCAGCAACTCACGAGCTGTTTTCTGCCGGAGGCTGCAGGCGCGAACGCACGTCCAGCGCGAAGTCGCGGACATCAGCCTCAAGCGCCTCCTCTGCCTGCCGACGGCTCATACCGCGGTGTTCCAGATCTTTGCGGATGCGCTTGCGCACGTCCTTGAGAAGCTTCTCCAGCTTGCGGCTGATGGTTGATTCATGGACGCCCAACATGCGCCCGATCTCGGCCAAACGTCGGCCATCGAGAAAATACGACGAAAGCAGAAAGCGTTCTTCAGGATCGAGTTCCGCCAGCACCTCATCCGTGGCTTGTTGAAGCCGAGGATCGACCGGCGAGGACTGCTCCGCGACAGGCGCAGCATATTGGGTCCCGTGCTCCTCTTCTTCCTCCTCGATGCTGACCAGCCGCTTTCCTGCCCGGATCTGGTTCACATAGCTCTGCGATAGAACCATTCGCAGCCAGCCAGCGAGCGAACCGCGACCGGAGTACAGCGCGAGCTTCGATCTGCGGTCCTCAGGACCGCCAAGCCCGTACAATTCGGCATAAAGGGAATCTGCCAATTCACGGCCCACCGACTCGTTGCGCGTGATACTGCGCGCTGATTGATAGATCGATTCGCGATAGCGGGTGAGAAACACATCCCAGGCGTGCTGATTGCCGGCTGCGCATCCGTGCGCCAGCGCTAATTCATCGAGTTTCAGTCCGGAAAGAAAGCTGCAGATTTCGCCGGCATCGGCCCCGCTCATCTCGTCGGTGCGGCTGACGACCCGCTGCAGAATCTCCGTGAATTGCTGCTGTGAGAGCGAATATGCCGAAGCTCCGCTTCGCTCATAAAGCCCAGTCGCCTGGTGAGCGTCGATTCTCACCGCGGCAACTGAGGTCGAACGGCTGCTGCTTTGGGCCACGGGCATATAAGACGAGACTTGCCGCTGAGGCGGATGGTAGCAAATTTTCCTGCAAGGCGTAGGCGAACCAGCGTTCTTCTCTCAAATCGCGAGGACCCTCCCCCTCAGATGCCCTCGCAATTGGGAAGGAACGAAGGCACGATAAGTGTCATCGACGCTTGCTCCGTGACCTTTCTGCGATGACCTTCGCGACCTTCGTGTTTCGGAGGTAAAGCATGTCTCGATTCCTGCTGTCCCGATTTGGAATTGCGTTGCTATTCCTGATCTGCGCGTCCTTACTCTGGGGAGGTAATCCCAGCCCCAGCTACAAACTCCTGAGTCCGATCTCGCACGGTAATCTGACCATCTTTCCGGTGGTTAGCTCCAACGAGCACGACACCAGCGAGTTCATCACCCTAGACGATGGTATTCGCTCCGGCGAGGTCGTCATTACCGAAGCTGGACGCATCGGCGGATTGATTCGCAGCCCGCATCATCACATTCCGGTTTCCGGCCCACAGGTTAACAATCTCGTTCTCATCAACAACTCCAAACATCCGTTGATTCTGCTCGCAGGAGAGATCGTCACCGGCGGCAAGCAGGACCGCGTTGTTGGCAAAGATCGTGTGATTCCCGCAGAGAGCGATCCTGTCGATCTAGGAGTCTTCTGCGTAGAACCCGGACGTTGGACGGAAAGCTCAACGCAGTTTTCCAGCATGAAGTCGCAGATGGCGCAGCCCAGCGTTCGCAGCAAAGCCATGGTCGCACAGAACCAGCAGCAAGTGTGGGATTCCGTGGGCGCTGCTAACGGAGCAATTCAGGGAACACTCGGAGGCCTCGTTAGTGGCGGTCCCATGCCCTCCTCGTACGCGAAGACCTTCGAAACCAAGAGCGTTCAGAAAGTGATCGCGGACCAAGCCGCTCCAATAGAGCAGTCCTACAGCTCGCTGATGAAGCAGCTTCGTGACCAGCACTCTGTGGGAGTGGTTGTCGCCGTTGGCGGACAGCTCATCTGGGCCGACCTCTTCGCCAGCACCGGTCTGCTCGAAAGGTACTGGCCCAAATTGGTCCGCTCGTATGCGGCTGAGGCAATCACCTCTGGAGCCGCAGCGAAACCGGTGAGCGTTGCTGAAGCGCAACAGTTCCTGAATCGTACCGAAGGCACGCGCGAAATGATCGAAAGTGAGCCCGGGGTCTATCGCCAATCAGAGACGATAGCGGCCAATTTCAAGCTGTTTACGCTTGCGTCTCTGCTGCCCGGCACCGGTTTCGATCTGCATATCAGCAAGATCGCCGATGCGAACGCTATGGTTCCCGAAATAGGAAAAATGAGACCCGTGGGAGTCTGGAGCGAGGTGCACTAGAGGGAACAGGGGACAGGTTACAGGGAACAGGAAAGAAAAATCTTCATACCCTCGAGAACTTTTGTCCCACTGCAGCCCTGTTCCCTGTCCCCTGTACCTGTTCCCTGCCTGAATGAAACCGAGCAGCCTCTGCTTACGTACAGTAAATATGCGGGTCTAATGCAATAGGGACCACGACGGTAATCGAGAAGGGCAACCTTGGTCATACGACTCTCGATACTTACTTTCGTGTGTTTGGAAAGAGGAATCTGCAACAAATGATGACCCAAGTGAGTCTAATGTTGCAGGAAGCAAGTAGGGTCGGAGGTGACCTGAAAATGGTGGAAAAGTTCTCACTCGCCGAGTTGTCCGCCCTGCGGAACGAGCTCATGCAGAACGGACTTGATCCGTGGCAGGCGGCTGAGCTGTTCCATGTATTTCTGTCGGGCCGTGGCTACGGAGTTTCAAGTAATGCGGCCATCGATGCCGCAACGCGCGTCGAGGAGTCCGGTTGCTCGATCGACGTGCTGCAGCACGAGCTCGAAAGTCTTGCGATGGTGATGTAGTCGGGGGAAACAGGATTGTTCCGTCCGCCAGCGGTGAGGCTTACGGACAGGACATGCAAGGACGAGCCGGGCGAACCTGCCCGGCTCTTTGCTTTTTGCGCGTGAAGCACGCGGCTTGCGGCTCCTAGCTTCGGCTTTCGGCTTTGCATGAATGCTGCAAGCGGTGGATGCGAGAGGAAGATCAGAAAAGGAACGCATTTCCCGGAGCCAGAAGCCGGTAGTCGATTACTCGTAACGCAATGCTTCGACGGTGTCCAGTTGCGCCGCGCGCGTTGCGGGCACGGTTCCAAAAATAATTCCCACACCGGACGCTACAAGAATTGCGATAACTGC
>DATEMI010000650.1:0-10063 GCA_035275665.1 Terriglobales bacterium
GCCCAGCTTGATGGCTTTTTTCAACACATCCTTCACTGCGGCATGGAGCCGATCAAGCTCTGCGCTCGTGAGCCGTCCTGCCTGGCGGCGCGGTCGGATGCGGGCGCGAAAGAGCGATTCATCAGCGTAGATATTTCCTACCCCGTGCAGCAGCTTTTGGTTTAACAAAGCAGCTTTAATGGGAGTCTTGCGTCCACGGAATAGTTTTGCAAATCCCTGCGCGCTGACTGTGAGCGGCTCGGTCCCCGGTCCTGTGAATCCCGATTCAGAAACGACGCTGAGGCGCCCGAACCGCCGGGGATCGACGAAGCGCAGTTCGCGTCCGGAGGCGAGCGAGGCGATGGCGTGTGTGTGCTTCGGCGTTTCTTCTTGAGGAGAAGTGACCAGCATTCGTCCCGTCATGCCGAGATGCACGATCCATTGCCTCTTCGCATTCCCAGCATGGGATTGGGCTGATTCGAGATCGAAGACGATGTGCTTGCCAACGCGTCGCACTTGGGCGATGCGTGAACGGGTCAGCGCGGAAGCGATCTCCTGCGGCGAGGACTTCAACGGCTCCGGATGCGTGCCCAACCACACGGAGTCGATCACATCACCGCGAACACGTTTATCCAGCCCGCGAGCAATGGTTTCGACCTCTGGAAGTTCCGGCATGCCCCAAGTTTACTGGATATAAATGCTTTTCGTGCCTATATCTGAATGGTATACTCCGCGTGTGGATGCTACTGCCATACAGGAAGAGCTTCGCCGCGTCTTGTGGGAAAGAATTCGCGAAAAGAAGCTCACCGGATTGGGGCTTGCGAAACAAACTGGCTTCGAGCAGGCATACATCTCGAACTTCCTGAATCGGAAGCGATCACTAAGTCTCGAAGGAATGGACCGATTACTTACTGCCCAGAATCTTTCGGTCTTCGATCTTTTGAATCGCGATGAACTGAATCGGCGTGCGAGCAGCATTCCTGCAGGTGAGGGCAACTTTGAAAACGTTGTGCTTACGGATGCGGCTGTCGCAGCAACGCAACCGACCATTCAGCGTGACGCCATTCGCGACATCCTCAAATTCAAGAAGTCATTCCTGAAGCGGTTACGTCCTGCGCCGTCCAAAGGGCGTGAAAGCTGGCAGCGCTTCGTCCTAACAAAAATCGACGCGCATGAAGCCAGCAGCATGTATCCGCGGCTCTTGCCTGGAGCGACGGTGCTCATCGACCGCCACTACAACCTGCTGCAGCCGTACCGGCGCAACGAGGCGAATATCTACGCCGTGCGCAAAAACCGCGGCTGCACGATCAAATATGTAGAACGCGATGGCGACCACCTTGTGCTTCGACCTCACAACCAGCTACATCCCGTGAGCGTTCTGCCGCTTGAAGGACACGATCCTGCAGAGATCATCGTCGGGAGAGTGTGCCATGTCGCGATTGAAACCTGACTGCCGATCAATCTGAGTCGCTTGTAGCACCGGGTAAAGCCGTATCTCAGAATCCAGGCGGTTTCTCTCCCGCGACTCCAAAGCTGCGTTCAAGCGCCATGCCTGCGCGCACTATCGTGCCCTCATCAAACAAACGCCCGATCAGCGTGACGCCGTGCGGCACGCGGCGGGGAGGAGAGAACTTGGGCAGCGGGTGCGCGGGATCGGGAGCCCAGTCGCTGCGCGCCTCTGAGACTTCGACGAAGCCGGCTCGCAAGGTAAGCGAGGGATGGCCGGTGAAGTTCGTGATCGTGAGCATCTCATCGCGCAGCGATGGCACGAGAAGCAGATCGACTTCCGCCATTACGCGCGCCATCTCGCGGGCGACCTTGCGACGAAATCTGTCGGTTTGAACGAAATCGACCGCAGACAAGAATCGTGACTGGCGGAAGAGATTTGGCCACGCATCGGGAACCTGCATCTTGAGTTCATCCACTTTGTGGCTTAGCGTAAGTTCTTCGAAAGATGCAGCTGCTTCGGCAAACAACACTAGATCAAGCGAATCGTATGGCCAGTCGGGAATGGAGACTTCTACAGGCGCCATCCCAACTTTCTTTACCGTTTCCAAGGCCGCACGGTCTACGTCAGTAGCAGGTGTTTCGGTCATCCATTTTGGGAAGTAGCCTACGCGAAGCCCTTTTACCGGTGCATTGGCCTCGAAATCCAGTTTGCTGGGAACACTCGAAAGATCTCCCGAATCGGGGCCGGAGATCGTGTGCAGCACCAGCATGGTGTCCTCCACGTAACGAGCCATGGGTCCAAGTTTGTCGAGTGACCAGCAGAGCGTCATGGCGCCGGTTCGCGGCACGCGGCCATACGTCGGACGCAGTCCCGTAATACCGCAACGCATACTCGGAGAAACGATGCTGCCGCCGGTCTCGCTGCCGATAGCAAATGCCACCAGCCCTGCTGCCGTGGCAGCTCCAGGACCAGCGCTCGAGCCGGATGAGCCTTCTTCGAGCAGCCACGGATTCATGGTTTGCCCGCCGAACCAGATGTCGTTCAGCGCCAGTGCGCCGAGGCTCAGTTTCGCTACCAGCACAGCCCCGGCGTCATTGAGTCGCTTCACAACCGCTGAATCCGTTTGTGGCATTCGATCCCGAAATGGTTCTGCGCCGTAAGTAGTGCGTATGCCTGCAGTGTCGACCAGGTCCTTGGCCCCCCACGGAATTCCATGCAGCGGACCGCGATATTTTCCTGAGGCAATTTCTGCGTCGACCTTGCGCGCCTGCTCAAGCGCCAAATCGGGAGTGAGTGTGATCACGCAGCGCAGCTTCGGATCAAACGTCTTCAGCCGATCGAGGTAGATCTGGGTTAGCCGTTGCGACGTGAGGCGACGCGTCTCCATCCAGCGCGCCAGATGTGTCACGGGAGAGAACGCAATATCTTCATCGTTTGCGGGCAGCGGTCCCGGATCGGGACGGCTCCAGGCGAACCGGTTTTGCTCCGGTCCGTCGTGCTCTCCCGGCAGCACCGGATTCCAATTCGAATACGGAGCGAGCGTGGCTTCGAGCTCGATCTTGCGCGGGCCGGTTCGGCGCTCATAGATCGGAGCCATCGCGCTGCGCCAATCGCCTGAGGCTTCAGCGCGCTCGGCAGGAGTCAATTGCACCTGAACCAGTTTTTCTGCTTCCGCAAACGTGTTGGGCGTGATCTCCGGACCAACGGCTGGCGCCGTTCCGAACGCGGGCGGCGCTCCCGGCGGTTGGTCCGGTGTTTGCTGCGATTGCGCCTGCGCTCCCACCGCCGCGGCCAAAATGCCGAGTGACGTTCGCGATATAAATCCCCTTCGGTCCACGAGTGCTCCTTTTGTAGAACGCACGTTTGTAGCACATCGGGACGAATGTGGCAGCAGAGGTGCTTTCCTACGGACAAAGATTGGCAGCGCAGAGATAGACGAGGACTGCCTATCAGGAGAGATCCGGCGAAAGCTGTAGAGGGGTTTATCGCTGCCCTGCCGTGAGATAATCACCTGCGCATGACAGCTATGCTCGATCCATTCAGCCCCGGGAATGTAGTAATTGTCACGCTGAATATGCCGCGGGAAAAATTCTGGGGGAGTATCCTCGCCCTTACTCCTGCCGGCGCGAGCCTGCGCGGTATCGATCTGAACTCACTGGACGATTTCGCTCGGCAAATTCGTGCCGGCGACGAAGTTCACGCTAATCTTGTGTTCTTCCCCATGCACCGTATCGAACGCATCGAGAGCGATGCGAGAAACGGTGAAATTCCTTCGCTGCAGGAGCGCTTCGAGAGCAAGGCAGGTCGATCTCTCGCTTCCTTGCATCGTCTCGACTGAGTAAGAACCTCTGACGCGCCGCGACAGGCGCTTAGTTGCAAAACTCCCTGCTCTTGTTTCTGCGGAACCTGCTCCGAAGTTTCTTCTGACCGCTGGCTTTCGTTCCCACGCTCATCGACAGCGGAAACTGAATAAACGTAGGTGTTCCCTCCAGCGATGGTGGTGTCGTGGTATGCCGGTGCCTTTACCGGTTGAGCATTGAGCTTCACGGCGGCTGATGCAGGCTCCTGCTGTAACCGGCGGAACACAAAGTAGCCGGCGAGATCGCGGTCTACGTCAGGAGTCCAGGTCAAATCGATTGCTAGAGGCTGCCCAGGCACAGCGCCGGAGAATACCGCTTGCAGTCCGCTGGGAGTTGCCGGCGGGAAGACGTCGTGTGCAAACAGCTCCTGGGGATTAGAAACCGCCGAGTCGAACGTTACCGTTTCCCCGTTTGGAACTTTCGTGGAGGCGGTAATGACCACCCAATACTCGTAAGTCTTTTCCCAGACGAACGTGTCATCGCGAAGTTCGATATTGGCCGCCTCGCCTGGTTCGGACAGATCCAGCACGCGCCGCGCCACGATGCTCTCTGGCGCGGGGTTGTTCTTTTCAGTCCGGCGCAACTCCAGCGTTTGCTCGATGCTCTCATTGCGAGGCGTGACATTCGCAGTTACAAGTACCGTCTCAGGCATCAGTCGAATCAGGGGCGCTCCGTTCAAGCTGGAAACCGTCGCAGTCGGAATCTGCACCTGGTTCGAAAGTCCTGCATTTCGGCCGCGATCGTTATCGACCTCCACAGCGTAGGTGATGTAGTCAGTGGGAGCGGTTCTGTCGGCTGGAATCTTTACTGCGACGCTTGCAGTCTTTTGGTCCTTTGGCGTAGGCATCGTCGAGAGCGGCGTACATTGATCAATGCGAGGCTGATCAATCGCCGCACAAACCTTGCTTTGTCCGCGATGACGAAACTTCGCGCCGTCGGTCGTTTCGGTTGCCGCTGTCCAGGTGAGTTCGACCTCGTCGCCGCTGCGAACGGCTTTCAGATCCGAAACTGGTTTCGCGAGATTGAGCGATGGCGGTTGCGGCGCGCCTGGCGTTCCACAAGCGGCCATGAAGATAACCAAGGGCAGCATCAGACAGAGCGGTTTGAGAACACGCATGCGAAGCGAAAGCCTGTCAGGCGGCATTTATCTGCTTTCTATTGAGGATTGATTCTGGCGCTGTATGAGCATGTAGATACGGTGCGATCGATTCGCCGCTAGAACACGCGCTCCTGCCGGCGCAAATTACCGAATGTCCCGATGTTGGCAAGACTAAATGCAAAACGGTACTGACTCTCGTTACGCACCGGTCCCAAAACGAAACGTCGGTATTCGAAATTCAAGCCGCAGCAATCCCAGTTGTACGAAGTTTGAACTGCCGTGTATTGCACCGAGCTGAGGTTCAGGTCGTACCCGACGTTGCCGGCGAGCGAGAATCCGCGGCGCGAGGGGTTGCCGAATCCGCTGGTTACTCGGAATTGATTGAATTTCTGGATCGTCGGCAAAGGGCTCGACAAAAAAACTTCGCCCGGAGTGTGCAGGAGCGCATGATTGCCTCCCACAAAGAATGCTCCCACGTGGTAGTCGAAGAAAACATTGCTGGAGTTGATCTGGCCTTTCTTGATGTCATAGTCGAGCAGCCACTGCAGGTCAGTTCGCTGACTGGTGTGAATCCGTAAGCGAGAAGTAACTGGAGAAAATACCCGCGGTTCCGTAAGAAACGCAATTCCGGAAAACTCTGCTGTCGTCTGTAGCACGTTGCGCACGCCAGGGACCACTGCCCCGCCGAAGTAGGGATCGATGAAGTATTTCTGCGCGACTTCCCAGCTGAGCAGTTCCGTTGCGTTGCGTGTGCAGGACGCATCCGCCTTTGTGGGATCGCAATTCTCGTTTCGCGGCTTTAGGTAGATGTGATTGGTGATCGCGTACTCCACCTCATTGGTGTCGCTCAAGATATCGGAGCTGTCGAAGCGAATGACGTTCAAGAAATTATTGATGCCACTTACGTAATCGTAAGTAATCCGCGGCTCAATCGTGTGTTTAAGGGCTTTGCCGAAAATTCCTTTCTCATAAATCTTTTCCAGACGCGGTGGACGGATTTCCAATTCGCCTTCGAAATCTTTTCTATTTAGCGGGTTGTTGAGCGTGGCTCCGATGCTGAAAGGAGTTTCCGGTGTTTTGTGTTGCGTGTAATACGTGTCGCGAACAGCCACTGCAGGACGGAATGTCCAGCCGCGCAGAAATAGCGGCAACGCTAGACGCGGGTGCGCGTCGAGCCGTCCGACAAGATTGGCTGAGCTGAATGTCGGACTTCGGCGAGAGAGGCCGGTAGCTTCAGCATCGAATCCAGCAAGTACAGGAGTGCCGAACAATTGTCGATCGACAGAAGCTGCATCGATGCTGGGCACGTGCAGGATGCTGAACAGATCGCCTTTGTTCGTACTCTGAAAGTTCTGATAACGCTGCGCCAGCGCGCCAATAAAGTAGCCGTTGTAATCGCGATTCACGAATACATCTGACTTCACCTCGGAGTTCACAGCGGCGGTGAAATTTTCCGCGAAAGCTTGACGAAATAAGTAGCTGCTCAGATATTCGATGTTCGCGACCCCGCGAATGTCATGGGGGAAATGCTGTTCAGCCTGCAGGTGAACATCCTGCCCACCCTGATCGACATGAGCCGGACCGGCTCCGCGATCGACGACTCCGAAATATGTAGCAGCAATGAACGAGTCGGGCCCCGTTAATTCCCGAAAGTTCGCATGCTGGGCAAATCCGCGCTTGGATAGATATTCGAGCCCAAGAGTCGCGTCGGTGCTGCGATTGATTGCCCAGAAGTACGAATCGCCGATGATGGTTCCCTTCACCGAAGATTGTCCGAAGCTGGGAATCAGGAATCCAGATTGTCGCCCAACGTTCTCAACCGGGTGTTCTACAAAGGGGAAGTACAAAATCGGAACTCGCATAAGTCGGAACGTCGAGTTGTGCAGCCTGGCAAGTTCTCCAATTTCGAAATCTACGCGCTCAGCGCTGAAGGTCCACTTCGGATGCGGAAGTTCGCAGGTAGTAATGCTGCCGTGGTAAATCGTGAACCGGTTTGGTCCAACTTTGTCTACCTCGCGTCCGCTAAACGTGAACGGGTTCGAAGTAGTCAGAATCGCCTTGCGCGAGCCAAGCTTTAAGCCAGTCGTGCCATGGACGTCGTAAAACTTCCCCGTGCCATCGACTATGTTGTACTCCGCGCGGGTCGACTCCATGTGGATGTTGTAATCGCCGCCGACGAGCTTCACGTGTCCCGTTGCTGTCGATTCGCCGGAGTCCTGGGCGTAGCTGATCTCATCGGCGTAGAGGACATAGTCGCGAAAATCAATCTGAGCCTCGCCGTGCAGCATGTAGGTATTGCCTTTCTGCTCAAATTGATTTGCGACGATATAAACCGGCTCGCTGCGATATTTCAGCATCGCCGAGGCCCGGCCTTTGGCTTCCGGCTTTTGCGCCTGCGGCTCTTGGGGAGTTTGCATTTCGGGTGCGGTACTTGCACTGAGATTGGTGAAACCGAGGATTGGAACCAGCAGTAGCACCTGACAAACCGCGAGCGTCGTGTTAACAACAAGATTGCGGCGGAAAATCATTCCGAATCGCTGAACTTAGCACGCAGGCTGGAAGACGTGCAAAAGCAGCAGCCGCTCCGCTGGGAACCCTACCGATATGGCTTGTCCGCGATGTGGCAGTGATTGCACCTGCGCCTGTTCTGGCGACCCTCTTCCCGCGCAGGACTGGCGCCGGCAAGTTTCTCTTCAAGTTCGCGCGCACAACGCGCGCAAACGTCGCCGACTCGATCCCGAGGCGCCGCTGCTGGATTTCGATGCACAGCCGACAGAACCCGAACGAGAGGTTGAGCCGGCCAAGCGAACATCGTGGTGGAACCAAGAGGCAGAAAGCGCTGCTTCCCCGAGTCCAATCGCAGAAGCGATTCCCGAACCTCTAATCTCGACCGGGGGCGAGCTGGAGCACTCACCAGAACCATCGTTTTCCGCCGACCTGGTTGATTACATTCCAGACGTTCTGACGAGCGACTTCTATGAACGCGAGCCATTGGCGCCCTTTCCGCGAATCAACGCCCGCGTTAAGAACCTAATCGAATTTCCGCGGGCGCAACATCACCATGAACTAGCTGAACCGGTTACCGATCAGCTACGCATCTTCGAAGCCGACGAAGAATTTCCTTCGCCTCC
Organism: Terriglobales bacterium; assembly: GCA_035275665.1. Classification (GTDB taxonomy): domain Bacteria; phylum Acidobacteriota; class Terriglobia; order Terriglobales; family Acidobacteriaceae; genus Gp1-AA112. The sequence goes on from DATEMI010000650.1 coordinate 8,020, forward strand.
ACCCAATCCGCTCAATTCCATCGAGATCGCACCTGAGCAGCCAATCCATCTCTTTGCGGAAGAACTCGAAATTCCGCTGCAAACTGCGCCGATGGAGCAGCGCGTTTATGCCTCTGCTGTCGATGGCGCGATCATGCTTGCCGCGATCGCCGTTTTCGGCGTTGCCTCCCAGTTTTTCGCTACATCGCTGCCGATGACCAAGCCGCTGATTGCCAGCGCTGCGATTTGTATCGTCCTGCTGCTGGGGATCTACTACTTCCTGTCGCTGTCCTTCAGTCTCAGCACGCCGGGAATGCAAGCCTCGGGACTGCTGCTTCGAACGTTCGATGGACAAGCGCCTTCACGCGCACGCTTACGCTGCCGCGCAATGGCGATCGTACTGTCCTTCGCTGCATTAGGAATGGGCTTCGCCTGGGCGCTGATCGACGAAGACCGCCTCTGCTGGCACGATCGCATCACCCACACCTATCTCGCCCCAAAGTCGACGGCTGAATAATTTCCGAAGCCATTTTGCTCGTCGGAACAATCGCCCCTTCTTTTCGCGTCGGCGCTGCTGCTGATAAAATGTTTATTTCCAGTCAGACTAATCGCGCCCTTATTGTTCATTCACGGCGCTTTTCATTGGAGAGAAAGTAGAAATGGCATACGTAATCGCAGAACCCTGCATAGGCACCAAAGACACGGCGTGCGTGGATGCATGCCCGGTGGACTGCATCCACCCTAAGAAGGACGAAGGTCCTCACGGCGAAGCGCAGCAACTTTTCATCGATCCGGTCGAGTGTATCGATTGCGGCGCTTGCGTTCCGGTCTGTCCGGTCTCTGCGATCTTCGCCGCCGACGATCTGCCCGACAAGTGGAAGGAATACGAAGGCAAGAACGCGCAGTACTTCGGTCGCTGACGATCTCACAGCATTGCGTCCCAGAAACCCGGTCGCGAGGCCGGGTTTCGTGTTTTACGCTGTTCTTCTGTCATTCCGAACGCCCGCTGTTGGCGGAGGAATCCCTACTGTCTTAAAGAATGCCGGAACAGGCCTCCTGAAGGTCCATAGGGATTCCTCACTCCTGCTCGCGCAAAAGGCGCGCGAGCATCCGTTCGGAATGACAAGAAGCGGTTAGAATCCCATCGAGGTCAGAGCGCCGTGCTAAAGCAGTCAGAAGCCATCGTGCTGCGGACGTATCCGCTGCGGGAAGCTGACCTGCTGGTGACGCTTTTCACCCGCGAAGAAGGCAAGATTCGCGGCGTGGCCCGCTCGGCGAAGAAGTCGAAGCGCAGATTCGGAGGAGCGCTCGAACCGCTCACACGCGTTCGCGCCTACTACGATCAGAAGGCCGGACAAGAGCTGGTTCGCCTCGATTCCTGCGACGTGCTTGAGTCGCCACTGATGCATGCCATCGACTACGAGCGCTCGGTCGCGCTCGCGTACTTAGCCGAAGTTCTCGACGGTCTGCTACCCGATCATGACGCAAACGACGCCGTCTTTCGTCTGACGCTCTCGGTACGGCCGCGCATCGAAGCCGGCGAGATCTGGATGCCGCTCACATATTTCGATCTTTGGATCACGCGACTGATGGGCCTGCTTCCCGATTTGGGAGCTTGCATCGTCTGCGGCGACGAGCTGAACGGCTCAGGCCGCGTATATTTTCATGCCCTGGCCGACGGCTTGATGTGCGCGACGCACAAGCGCCTGGCCAGCTCGGAGATGTCGCTGGCCTCGCGCCAAATGGCCGCCGAGATGTTTCGCGCTCCCGTCGATACTTTTGCCAAAAATCCCTGGAAGCGCCAGCGCGGCGCCGATCTGAGAAAATTTCTGGCACAGTGCATCGAGCGCCATATCGAAGGTAATCTGGTAACCAGCGTGGCCTTGAGCAAGTTGGATTGAGAACGAGCTGTTAAGCTGCTGAGCTTCTGAGCTGCTAAGCAGCTCCAGAACGATTCGTATCGAGGACGCAGGCCTGGATCGATTTCGACGCCATGCAGCTACACTGTTAACGAAATTAGTGCAACGCTCTGAGCTGCGAAACAGCTTAGAAGCTAAGCAGCTTA
>DATEMI010000651.1:0-22993 GCA_035275665.1 Terriglobales bacterium
ATTGTCGAAATAAACGTAGATGCTTCGCAGCTTGGTGCTCCACTCGACGATGCGTTCCGCCCATTGCTGCAGGACTTTGTCGCTGTAGCTGCCCTGATATTTGCCGCCAGGCCCATGCAGCCGCACGTACGCCCAATCGGCTGTGATCTCAATCGGTGAGTGAAAACCGGCAAGCTCATAAATGCAGAATGCCGCGTTGTGCTTGCGAAGAAGCTCGTATATGGAGTCAGTCAACCAGCTCAGCTCGCGGAACTCAAACGTATACCGGTGGTATTTGGGTACCGCATCGAGAAATTCCGAGAGGCGCTCGAGATTAATTCCCCATTTGGGAGGAAGTTGAAAGAGTATTGGGCCTAGCTTCTTACCGAGAGCTTCGGCGCGCGGCAGGAAGTTATTGAGCGCATTTTCCGGCTCTTTGAGTTTCTTATTGTGCGTAAGAAATCGGCTAGCCTTGATGGCGAATTCGAAGTTCGTCGGCGTTGCCTCCCGCCATGCCGATAAGGTTTTAATCTTGGGCAGCATGTAAAAGCTGTTGTTGATCTCGACCGTATCGAATCTTTCGTAGTAATGGGCGAGCATCTTCGAAGCAGGAAATTTGTCAGGATAGAATTTGCCGACCCAATGTTTGTAATGCCAGCCGGAAGTCCCAATGCGGATGTTCGCCATCGCAAGATATGACGCTATGCCAAGCAGCAACGATGCCTCTATCCCTACCGTCCACGTTAGCGGAGGCGTAAATTCTTGAAACACTATCCGCTATCGCGGACGGTGCCGACTCTCTCACGCAAAAGCCCTTTTCAGTTACGCACTCTTTTCCTGATAATGTACGATTTCCAATTCTCCGCGCCCTCCGTAGCTCCGTGGTGAAATGGTTTGACTGAATGATCAAGCAAGTCACAGTTGTCGGCACTGGTCTGATTGGCGGTTCGCTGGCGTTGGCGCTGCGTCATCGCGGCATTCGAGTTGTCGGCTCGGACAAAAAGCGAGTCCTGACGAAGGCTCAAGAGATCGGAGCCATTGATTCTGGCATCGAGAACCCTGCGCGCGCCTGCGTGGGCAGCGATGTGGTGATCCTGGCCGCAAACGTCGGCGGAATCATAGATTCCATCGAGAATCTTGGTCCGATGCTGCCGCGAAATGTACTTCTTACTGACGTCGGCAGTACGAAGATCGAGATCCTCAAGCGGGCTAGATCGGTGTTCGGATCGAGCTCGGCCTCGCGTTTTCTCGGTGGACATCCCATGTCGGGCAAAGAGCATTCGGGAGTTGAGAATGCTGATAGCTCATTGTTCTCCGGAAGCGCCTGGATATTTACTGCGGAGGGCGACCAACTAACTGACCTCGCACATGAATACATCGGGCTCATTGCATCTTTAGGAACTCGCATCATCCAGCTGTCTGCCGCGCAACACGACCGTCTCGTTGCCTGGACCAGCCATCTGCCGCAGATGCTCTCCACTGCATTTGCCGCGGTACTGCAGGATGAAGCCGAACTGGAGAAGAAGGCGCACGTCACGAGAGTGCAGATGCAGGAAGTCGGCGGACGCTCTCTCAACGAGATGACACGCATCGCCGCAAGTCCCTACTCAATGTGGCGGGACATCGCTTTGACCAATGCGGTCAACATCGAAGACGCCATTTTGAAGCTCGAGCAGCGCCTCACCCATATTCGGGAAAATCTGCGCACTCCGGAGCTGCGCGCGGAATTCGAGCGGGCCGCGAAGTTTAAGAAGCCTGAATAGCTCGCGTACTTTACAAGGAGATGAAAGACTGCCTGTAAAAAGAATCTTCGTTCTTGGTCATTACGAACGTGGTGAATAAGCTTCTGTTATCCTGCCGAGTCGCATGAACAAGGTTTTTCCTAACGCTGACGATGCAATTTTCGACATTCCGGACGGAGCCACAGTGATGTTTGGCGGCTTCGGCTTGTGCGGGATTCCCGAAAATCTGATCGCTGCTATGGTGCGAAAAGGTCCAAGGAATCTCACGACGATTAGTAACAACGTCGGGGTCGATCATTGGGGACTTGGCCTTCTTCTGGAGGCCGGACAAATCCGAAAACACATCGGCACCTACGTAGGCGAGAACAAGTTTCTCGAAGATTTAGTCCTGACAAAGAAGATCGATCTCGAACTCGTCCCACAAGGCACATTTGCGGAACGGATTCGCGCCGGAGGAGCCGGCATTCCCGCGTTCTTTACACCCACTGGCGTCGGTACAGTTGTAGCGGAAGGGAAGGAGACACGCGAGTTCAATGGCCGTCCTTATCTGATGGAGAGCTGGCTGAAGGCCGACTTCGCGCTGATCAAGGCATGGAAGGGCGACAAATGGGGAAATTTAATCTTCCGCAAGACGGCACGGAACTTTTCCCCCATGATGGCCACGGCCGCGAAGGTGACAATCGTTGAGGTCGAGCATTTGGTCAATGTTGGTGAAATCGAGCCCGATCAGGTGATGACGCCGAGCATCTACGTGAAGCGCATCTTTCAAGGGAACGGGTATGAAAAGCGAATCGAGCGCAGGACTCTGCGGAAAAGAAGCGCCTAGGGGATTAGCATCTGCCGATCGCCTTAATGAGCAGCACCGCATTGAATGCAATACCGAGAACCGCGAAGACAAATGTCGCAACCGTTAGTGCGCCGCTGGCACTTCGCCTGTACCAGCGCGAAAAGAAAATAATCAATGCTAATTCCAGTATTAGAAGGACGATTGCAGGTTTTCGAAGCCTGCAATACAGTTCGACAGGCGGAAGCAGCGCGAGGGAGAAAAAGAAAAGCACTAAAGCAGCGGCAAGAAACAGCAAGGTAGTTCCTTGTGAATTGTGCATTAACCCGATTGTACTGAGTACCTGAAACATGAGCACGCTTCCCAAATCGGACAAGAGCAAAGATGTTGAAAAACGCGAGCGCATCGTCCGCCGCATTGCGCGCGAGTTGCGCGACGGATTCTACGTCAACCTCGGCATCGGTATGCCCACTCTGGTGGCCAACCACGTTCCTCAAGGCATGGAAGTCGTGTTGCAGAGCGAAAACGGCATGCTCGGCATCGGCCCGTACCCGTTCGAGGGTGATGAGGATCCTGATCTGATCAACGCCGGAAAAGAGACAGTCACTGAAATTCCGGGTACAGCATATTTCTCCAGCGCCGATTCCTTCGCGATGATCCGTGGAGGCCACATCGACTTCAGTGTTCTGGGTGCTATGGAAGTCGATGAAGAGGGAAATATTGCGAACTGGATGATCCCAGGAAAAATGGTCAAAGGTATGGGCGGCGCTATGGACCTCGTCGCCAGCGCTCGCCGCGTAGTAGTCGCCATGGAGCACACCACACGCGAAGGCGCTCCCAAAATTCTTAAACGCTGCACCCTTCCGCTGACGGGACGGAAAGTCGTCGATACGATCGTGACCGAGATGGCTTACATCAGAGTCACGCAGACGGGGCTCGTACTGGAAGAAATCGCACCAAATCTCTCGGCCGAACAAGTGCAGCACACTACCGAGGCCAAACTGATCATCTCCCCAAATCTCAAACAGATGTTGTAGGAAGAGCCGCACCCAATTGGGAGATCTGAGCGAGCACAATTTGTTTTCAAGAGTTGCTGCCTTCGCTTTCCCAACATAATTGCACGCGATAGCGGAACACTGCGTTATTCTGCCTCCGTGGCGATCACTAGCCTCGCACTCTCTCGACTGCTCGGTTCCCGAGTGGCTGACGCGAGCGGCCAATTCATCGGTCGCGTGCGCGAGGTTGCGCTTCGTCCGCAGGAGGACCCGAACCGAGTCTCCGGCTTAGTAATCAAGACGCGCGAAGGCGAGCGCTTTCTCACGCCGAGCATGATCCAGATTGAGGAGGATTCTGAGCTCCGCGCTTCGCTTCCGCTTTCTGAATGGCCTTCATCAAATACGCTGGACGATTTCTTCTTGCTTGAACGAGACCTGCTCGATCAGCAGATTATCGATGTTCACGGCAGGAAAGTCGTGCGGGTGAATGACGTCGATCTGCATCCGGAGAAGGCGAATGGTGGAGTCAGTCTGAAGATCGCAGAGGTGGACGTCGGGCTGCGCGGTGCGGTTCGACGGCTGCTTAAGGGCGTTGCTCCCTCCGCCGCTGTCGAAGCGCTAGTGCAGAAGCTGAAGCCTCGTGTCATTCCCTGGGAGTTCGTCGACCTCATCGAGACCGATCCCGCGCGTCGAGTGAAGCTTCGCATTGACCACGAGCGCCTTTCACAACTCCATCCCGCCGACATTGCCGATATCGTCGAAGAGCTTGCCCCGGCAGAACGCGAAGCTGTGTTCGAGACGCTCGACGAAGAAGTCGCTGCTGAAGCGCTGGAGGAAATCGATCTCGACATTCAGGTTTCCATCGTCGAATCGCTCGATTCTGACCGCGCCGCCGACATCGTCGAGGAGATGGACCCCGATGCCGCCGCCGACCTGCTCGATCAACTCCCGGGCGAGACCTCCGAAGAGATCCTCGAAGAGATGGAACCGCAGGAGCGCGAGGAAGTCGAGGATCTGCTCGAGCACGGCGACAAGACTGCCGCTGGCCGCATGACCACGGAATATCTGTCTGCAGCGCCGGAGACCACGGCCGAGCAGTCAATCGAGCTGTTGCGGAATTTCGAGGGGGGTGTCGAGAGCGTGGCGACGATTTATCTGGTCGATAGCGAAGGTAGGCTGAGCGGTTCCGTGCCGCTGCAACGAATTGTTCTTGCTTCGCCAACGCAGAAGATCTCCGAACTCGCAGCAAAGCCGTTGGTATTTGTTCGCGAAAATGACCAGCAGAAGAAAGTTGTTGAGGTCATGGAAAAATACAACCTGTACACGCTTGCGGTAGTCGACGACGAGCAGCATCTCAAAGGCATCATCACTGCCGACGATGTGATCACCCTTTTACGCGAACAAGTGTAGTTTTCGTTTCCCGGCTGACTGGAATCAAGTTCCCATTTATTCTGGAGTGCTTCGCGTTCGCGAAGTGAATTCCCGCCATCTGTAGCAAGACCGTGGAGAAGCACACCGCTCATCGCCGACGACTGCCTTTCGCCAGAACCTGGCGATTCCGCCTACTTGCGTTCTTCGCGGTCTTCGGTCCCGGCTTCATTACCGCGAACGTCGATAACGATGTCGGCGGAATCCTTACGTACTCGCAGGCCGGCGCAAAGTTCGGCTACGCGCTGCTCTGGACACTCATTCCGATAACGATTGCGCTCATTGTCGTTCAGGAAATGGCGGCGCGCATGGGGGCCGTCACCGGCAAAGGTCTATCGGACTTGATCCGCGAAGAGTTCGGGCTGCGAATGACGGTGTTCACAATGCTGATCCTCGGACTTGCAGATTTCGGCAACATCGCTGCCGAGTTCGCGGGGCTTGCCTCAGGGATGGGAATCTTCGGAGCCAGCAAATACATTGTGGTGCCGATCGGAGCAGCGCTGGTCTGGTTCGTCGTCGTTCAAGGAACCTACAGGCCGGTCGAAAAAATTCTGATCTTTTTTTCGCTGATTTATTTCACTTACATCGCATCGGCATTCGCTGCGCATCCCGATTGGCGTGCCGCCGTGCAGAACACGTTTGTTCCGGTTCTAAACAAAAGCTCCGAATATCTAGTCATGCTTGTCGGGATCGTTGGGACGACGATCACCCCGTGGATGCAGTTCTATCTTCAGGCCTCGATCGTGGAGAAGGGAATCGGCAAAAAGGAATATGCACTCTCGAAATGGGACGTTGTGTTGGGATGCATCGTCACTGATGTAGTGGCATTCTTCATCGTCGTGGCCTGCGCGGCCACTCTCTACATAACCGGTCAGCACGACATTGGAGATGCTTCCGAGGCAGCGGTCGCGTTGCGGCCTCTCGTCGGTCAGTTTGCTTCGCTCTTGTTCGCAGTTGGACTCGTGAACGCTGCCTTGCTTTCCGCGGCGATCCTGCCGCTGGCTACGGCTTACAACATCTGTGAGGGACTTGGTGTTGAGTCCGGCGTTAACAAACGCTTTTCAGAAGCGAAGGTCTTCTATTGGCTTTATACGGCTCTGATCGTCGGCGGCGCTGGAATCGTATTGTTGCCGAGGATTCCTCTGATCAAAATCATTCTTTTTTCTCAGGTGCTGAACGGTGTTCTGATTCCATTTGTGCTGATCTTTATGCTCAAGCTGATCAATCGCGCCGATCTGATGGGCGAATACAAGAACTCAATCACTGCCAACGTGATTGCCTGGAGCACGAGCGTCACCATGATCATTCTGACTGCAGCAATGCTCTGGACGACTTATGCGTACTCCTAGAAGTCGACATGCAGTCTCGTTCCGGGAACGATCGCAGGACCGCGATCGCGGTTGTAGCCTGGATGGCTGATGTACTGAAGCAGCGCGGCGAGATATGCGCCGCGCCAGACATGCAGGTTGTAGTAACTCTCGATGATTTTTTCGCGACCATAGCTTAGCGTCCCATCACCGAGGAGAAAGCCCAGCCCACCAAGCGCGAGATATTCACGGTGATCGCGCGAAAGGCCGTTCGTCGTCGCAGCAAATCCCGCGCGATCGAATTTCCTATGCCATCCCTCTCCAGAGATGTCCGCGCCGGCGGCGGACGTGTTGTTGACCTCGGTGTAAGCGAACGATTCATGACGGCCTTCGTTCCAGCCAACGCGGAAGTAGAAGCGTATTGATTCGGGAAGCTCCTGCTCGAAATTCAATCCGAATCCTTGCTTGAGCGTTCCTTGATGTCGATGCGCAGTCACATCGGGCGTGGCATCTTGGCCGGAAAGAAATGCATTAATCGCCTCACGGTAGCTTCCCATGTTGGCGTGATTTAAATAAGCCAGCGGCTTGATTGTCGTCTTTCGATTTCTCAGCAGCGTGGGACGAAACTCGAACTCCAGATTTTCAGCTCGCGCGCGACGGAGATTCCAGTCGAGGTCAATTCCATTCGCCACTTTCGGCATAAGCATCTCGCCGAATCGCACGCCCCAGTGCAGAGACTGGTATTCGACGATCGCACCATAGGTGTATCCGCGAGTATCGGCGGCATAGTCGTATGCGCCGTTGTTGTCGACGGTCCAATTCGTGAATTGCAGATGACTGTCGGTGCCGACTTCGTTTACATCGAAGAAATCGGCAGTCCCAAATTTGCCGACACGGAACTCGAGACGTTTATCTGGAAGGGAAGTGGCGAGCGAGAGAAAGTTCCGGTCTGCTTCTTCGCGTTGTTTGCCCAAAGGGACGATCTGATGAAGCATGAGACGCGCGATGTACGGCGCTGCTCCCAAATCGGGATTGCGCACGACGTCGAGATTTGTAAATCCCGCGAGCCCGAAAGCGTCGCTCAGACCGCGTCCGCCGGTTTCCTCGACATCAAACAGAAGCTCAGTCGTGTGCGTCGGCTGCCACCCCAGGTACAGCGTTGCCACACGCGAGAGAGCATGCTCGCTCTCATTCTTGAAGCTGTTCGGACCGGAATACTTCGCGCGAAAAGCCGGATGCGCCTGAAAGATCATGTTCAACTGCCCGCCAATGAAGAATGGCGAAGTCGACGAATGCGGAAAGACCGTGGGCTCGCTTTCGGGACGGGAGGTCTCCGCCTTGCTCTGTTCTGTTTCTGGATTTTGAGCTTGGTTGGTCTGCGCAAACAGGGCGGTGCAAAACAATGACAGGAGTGCGGCGATGAATACAGCTTTGGAGACAGCCCCGAATTCAGCTAGCCAGCAGCTTGCCTCCGGCAATTTGACGAATAAGCCCCTGATCGGCTTCGAGAAAATCAAAGCGCGGAAGATCGCGGCGATCGACCCAGCGGATCTGCTCAAAAATCCTGTTCTCCATCTCGCCTTCATACTCTTGCACTCGATAGAAGTGCAGCTCGACAGCGCCGCCTTTCTTGTAATGATGCTGAATGGAAGTCACCTTTTCGCCGATGATCGCCGAAATCCCGAGCTCCTCCTGGAGTTCACGACGCAGAGCCGCGCGTTCTTCTTCGCCGGGCTCAACCTTGCCACCGGGAAATTCCCATTTCAGGGGCATAGGCTGATCCTGCGCGCGCTGGCAAATCAGCAGTTCTTGTTCCCGCACGATCAAGGCCGCCACTACCTGCTTCAAATTCCCGCTCCGTGGCGGCACTCCCGTGCCACTGTACGCAATCTCCATTGCGCCTCGATGAGAATAGTCATGTCCCAATTCAGAACCGCAAAGGCAGGAAGTGCTCACGCACTGCAGCGGAGAAGGGGGAGTCCCTGGCGAGCCCTGGCCTTAGCGCCATGATAACAGTCATTGGGACGAAGTCATGGCGGCAATGCGGCGGAGTCCCAGAGATTCGCGGTCGTGAATCGCTGCTTCAAGCGCATGGAGGCCAGCAAGAAGCGTAGGTCCAGGAGTGTTCAGATATTCGTCGTTGATGCAGTAGACGCGTCCTTCACGTACCGCCCTGAGCGACTGCCATCCAGGACGCATTGCGATCTTTTCCAGCGGAACGCGATCGCCCGCGCCGCACCAGGCCGCAACGACGATTTCGGGATCAGAGTCGACCACCGCTTCGAAATCCGTGTGCTTTCCTGGATTTCCCAGAAACTTGCCACCAGCAGCTTCTATCAGTTCGGCGACCCAGCGCTGCGAGTGGATCAAAGGCTTACCCCATTCTTCGCAATAAACTTTCGGTCGCGTTGCGTTTCCTGCGTTCCGCGAGCGGACGCGTTCGATGTCCATCTGCATCTCGTGAATCAGGTATTGTCCACGATTGGGCTCATTCATGATGCCGGCGATCGACGAAATATCGGAGTAAATATCGCGCAGGGTATGCGGTGCAAGGCCGAGGAACTGCGCGCCTGATTTGAGAATTTCGGCAACGGCTTCGAGTTGATAGGGGACCGACGCGATCACTAAATCGGGATTGACTGTGCGCATCTGCTCGGAATCCGCAGTCCAGGCATCATGGACAACTGCGATTCCTCGCTCCTTCACAGACGGGCAAACCTCCGCGCAATACTTGGTGCAGGCGACGAGCCGATCGAGCACTCCCAGCCGATCCATGATCGAGGTAATCGATGGCTGCAGGGAGACCACGCGCTGTGGGCTGAAGTCACCGATCTTGGAAAAAACTACCATCTTTGCGATTCTAATCTGAGCTTCCCGATATTATTGCGAATGTATCCCCCGCAACTCATCGATCATTTCGAGAACCCGCGCAATTCGGGAAGTATGAATTCGCCGGACATAAGCGTGCAGGCCGAGAATCCCGCCTGCGGCGATGTCATGAAGCTCATGCTGCGTGTGAGTAATGGAAGAATCGTCGAAGCCAAATATCAGACACGAGGATGCGTTGCCTCAATTGCCTGCGGATCGGCTTTGACCGAAGCAGTTTCGGGAAAGAGTATCGATACGGCTGCTGCACTGAAGCGCGAAGATCTCGTGAATGCTGTCGGCGGATTAGCAAACGAGAGCATGCACGCGAGTCATCTTGCGATGGATTGCCTCAAGCTTGCACTCATGCAGTTGAGGAAATGAGCTTCGCCGCAGCAGGTTTGTAGAAAGGCCAGCCGCGCTGCTCGGCGATTTTGCGCAGATCGTCGTTTGGATTTACTGCAAATGGATGGCGCGCCAGCTCCAGCATCTCCAGATCGAACATCGAATTTCCGAAGCTGATATTGAGCGGAGCTTTCAGCACCTCGCGCAAGGCTCGGGCCTTGCCCGGGCCTGACGTAATCTCGCCCAATCGACCCGTGGCCACGCCGCTCTCAATTTCCACGCGTACTGCGAGCACCCGGTTGGCAGGAATGCCGACTTTCTTCACCGATTCCTCAATCACCCAGTTATTGGTCGACGAGACTGTCCACACATCGCAGCCTCTCTCGCGAAGCTTCTCGACCAGAGACTCCATTTCCGGAAAGAAGTGCGGCATAACATTCGATTGCGCGAATCGCGCAGCGAATTCGCGGATCTTCTTCTCCGGGATTCCGCGATGGATCTGCACCATCTCTCCGCACATTTCATCTTCAGTCACGCGTCCCGCCAAATATTCGTCATATCGGCGCATGATAGCCTGAGTTGCTTCCGTAGAGAGCAGGCCCTCTTCGATTTCCCAATAGAGGAACTTCATTCCCGAATCGCCGAACCAGAGCGTGCCATCGCAATCGAATGCTGCCACTCGCGCATTGAGAGCGAGAACGGAATTAACGAAGGCAGAGGGGCTGTCGAAGGAGCCGTAGCTGTGTTCTGTCATTAGCTAGTTTAGAGCAGCGAGGAATAGTCTTCGGGGGTATTGATGTTCAGAACCACGCGCGAGTCGTCTACCGGCACGTACCGAATCCGGCTCTGGTACTGATGCTCGATTTCCCTCGCGTTCTGTGAGGCATCGGCGCGAAGAAATACCTCCATCATCTCCCGTCCAAAGATTACCGGATGTCCGTGTTTGCCCTGGAACTCTGGGACAACTGCCCAGATTTGTTCCGGTACCGTATTCATAAACTCGATTTTCAACGCAGCGAGCGTCTCGGACCGCGCCGGCGGTCGATCGACGAGCGTGACGCACGTGGCGTCACGTCCGCGATCGAGAACCGCTTGAAGTCCTTCCCGCAGAGAACTGAATTGTCCGCGCTCCGGCTGCCAGTTGTGCACCACATAAGCGGAATTCTGGTAAATCACCGGCCGGAGCAAATCGGTGTTGTTCCCTGCAACTACAACCACGAAGTCACACGCGCTCTGGAGAAGCTGGATCGCTCCAGCAAGAAATGACCGTCCAGCAAACTGCAGCAAAGCCTTGTCTTCGCCCATGCGCGACGAAGCGCCCGCGGCGAGTACAACTCCGGCAAATGATGAAGAGCGGGGCACGTGAATGTTAGTAGTCCAGGGAACAGGTTACAGGATGTGAGAAGGGGAGGAAACGAGGCACCCGGGCTCTTCGGTGTGAAACAGTCTGTTTGCGAAGTCAGAAAACGAAGGCGCAGTCTAGCCGACTATTCCTTCGGTTCCTTATACGTGCCCTTCTCGATCGCTACCCGCTTCAGTGTTGGATAAAACTGGACGAACGTGTGATCGACTGCGCCGTTCTTGGTATGGCAATCAAGACAAGCCTTGGTCTTTACTGGATCGGCCGAGCCGACCGGCAAGCCGTCTCTAGTATCAAAGATGAAGAAACGCCATTTCTCTGGAAAACGAGTTTCATCCTTCACAAGCGTGGCAACGCCGCGCAGATCCGTTTGAAAATGTCCAGCGCGATTCGGGCCAACGTTCGTTCCTGACGCCCGCTCCTCAAGCATGAAAACCGTCTTGTCGGGCCAAGTGCCAGTATTTAAGAACGCCCGGTAGGCCTCGGGCTTGACGAAGACGTTCGTGAACATCGGGTTTGTGTTCGGGGTAGCGTTCGCGCCATATGTCATCCCCAAGCCCGATGACAGGTACACCCATGAGCGGTAGTCGGCTGGCAGTTGAAGGTTACCGTCAGTCGTATAGGACGGAGTAGAACTACCGGCATGCTGGCTCACGCCCGCCACTTGCAGGAGGATCACCGCTGCGACTATCAAAATAGTTCGGGACTTCGGCATTGGGATCCTCGAAATCTGCTCCCCTACCGGGGGGAAACATCCAATTTTGGATCGTTCTTGAGGCGCAGGGTTCTTTATGCGTTGCCTACTGAGCTTCTTCCTTGAGCTCAGAATGTTCAAGAACCGCCACAGCCTTCAGGCTGCGCTTGTGAGTTGCAGACGTAACGCCACGCCGGATCGCGATCATCTCGGCAACGATGGCAATCGCGATCTCCTCAGGAGTGATTGCCCCGATATCGATTCCAACTGGAGCATAGACGCGCGCCAGCTTGTCGGCCGAGATCCCCTCTTTTTCGAGCTGCTTGTAAATCGCAATTACCTTGCGCTGCGAGCCGATCATGCCGATATACTTCGCCGGAGTTTCTACGGCCCAGCGCAGCACGCGCATATCGTCGCGGTGTCCGCGGGTGACGATCACGAGATATGAGGAATGGTTGGGCGCAAGCTGCGATAAAACGCGCTCGAAATCGTCTGCGTAGACGTCTTTGGCTTCAGGAAAGCGCTGACGATTCGCGTAGCTTTCGCGATCGTCGACGACGACTACTTCGAAGCCGGCCATCCGTGCGGCGCGATAAACATTCACTGAGACGTGTCCGGCGCCGAAAAGATAAAGCGTCTGCACAGGCAGAATCGGCTCAAGATAGATCTCGAGCGTGCCGCCGCAGACAAGGCCGGTGTCGTACTTGGGGTCGTGATTTAGATTGAAGGTGAGATTGCGCGGCTTCTCTTCTTCCATCACCTCGCGTGCTGCCTGCCAGACTTCGGCTTCAACGCATCCACCGCCGATCGTTCCCACAATGGTTCCGTCGTCGCGAATGAGCATCTTGGCGGATTCGAAGGAGGGAATCGAGCCGCGAGCATGAACGATGGTCGCAAGCGCTCCACGCCTGCCGGAGCGCCTGAGTTCGACGATTTCCTCGAAGATGTCCACGTCTCTATTTCACCACGGAAAACCGGAATTGAACACGGAGGACACGGAGGAAACGGAGGCTGCTGTCGAGGTGGACTGGGTATGGTGGATGAAACCACATTAATTGGAGAGCAAGAATAAGAAAACCAGGCACAGGCGAGCAATGCCAAGTCACCTCAATGCTCCGCCTTGGCTTCCTCCGTGTCCTCCGTGTCCAATTAGCTTTTCAAACGTGCAGCAGCTTCATTCAGCAAGGACCCCAGCCGTCCGGGATCCGGAATGCCCCCCTGGGCGAAATCTTTGCCTCCTCCTCCCCGGCCGCCGGCCGCTGTGACCAGTTCGCGCAACAGAGTTCCCAGGTCGAAACTCAGATCGGCAGAGCGGGCGAAAACGACTGCGGGAGATGGAGTGGTACCGGCCAACAATGCGAGCACACTCTGATTGCCGCGGGTGAGCCGTTGAGCCAATAGCTTGACGAAGCTCGCGTCCCGATCTGGGAAGATCTGAACGACGAGCCTCGGTCCACCAGCGCCGGGAGGAGTCTCGCGCAACAGCTGTTCTGCTTTAAGCTCCGCGAGCTCTTCCATCATGCGAGCTTCCCGTTTGTGAACAACACGGAATTCATCTCGCTGTTTGTTGATATTTCCCGGCAGATCGGCAGGCGCGCAGGGATATAGGCCGGAGGCTTCGCCGAGAAGCTCAAAATCCTGTCGCGCAGTACGTACAGCGCGCAATCCGCAAACGAACTCGACTCGGATGCCCTGCTTCACTTTCTCGGTCCGACGCAGCAGCAATCCGCCGATCTGGCCGGTGCTGCGCGCGTGCGTGCCGCCACAGGCATTCAGATCGAAGTCCTGAATATCAATCAAGCGAATCTCACCTTCGCGTTCCGGAAGCTTGCGCACTCCCATGCTCAGCGCCTGCTCGCGGGTGGCGTAGTGAACAGAGATTGGGCGATCTTTGGCGACTACTTCATTAGCCAGGCGTTCGATTCGGATCAGATCGTCGTGCGTGATGGACTGAATTTCCAGATCGATCGCAGAGATCTGCTCGCCCAAGTGGAACGAAACCGTCTTCGCATTCAGGAGCTGAACGAATGCAGCCGAAAGCAAATGCTGGCCGGTGTGCTGCTGCATGTGATCGCGACGACGCTCAGCGTCGATAATGCCGCGAACCTCCACTCCCGGCGGTACAACCTTGTTGACTCGATGCCAAACCTCGCCTTGCTCGTCTTCATAGACGTCTTCCACGGCAGCCTCGAGCGCCACTCCCGACTTGGACTCCGTCGTGATAGTGCCGATGTCGAACGGCTGGCCACCGCTGGTGGGATAGAAGGCAGTGCGATCCAGTTTCACTGCCCAACGGGACTGACTGCCATCGCGTCGAAGTTCCTGAACGTCGACAACCTTGGCGGGGAAGTCGAGGAGGAAGGAGTCGTTGTAATAGAGGCGTTGAGTCATGGAAGAGCTGCTGGCTTCTAGCTACAAGCTGCTAGCCGAAGCTAGCTATCATAGATACGTAGAATTATTGCCCACGGTAGAGGCTGGGTGTGTCTAATGGCCCATCTGCTACCGCAGACGGTACTGACGAGCTGAAGCCTTCATGCCGGAACAATGCATGCTCTAGCTGGAAGCGCGCGGGTAGTAGCTAGGAGCTAGTGGCTAGCAGCTTCCTTTCAATACGGCCCAATAATTCCTCCAATCCGTCGCTCCGTCGGTTTGGCTCCGTTGTTCCCGTTTGCCGCTCGCGTGATGCCCATAGCTTTTGAGATCACGTCGATGTATTTCAATCCCGTTCCCGTGTTGAAAATTACGACTTCGTCGCTCGGCTTCAGGAACCCGCTTGCGATCAGTTTGTCGTATACAGCCGTTGCCGCGGCGCCTTCGGGACAGAGAAACATTCCCTCGTTTCGCGCCCAGTCGAGCATCGAGGCGAGCATCTCTTCGTCGGAGATGGCGACCGCGGTTCCGCCGCTGCGGCGCACGATGTCGAGGATGATGTAGTCGCCGTAGGCCTTCGGAACGCGCAGCCCGGAGGCGAATGTATGCGCATCCTTCCACGCTTCGGAAACAGCCTTGCCTTCAACAAAAGCTTTAGGGATTGGCGCGCATCCTGCGGCTTGGATGGCAATCATCTTCGGACGCTTCGTGCCTGAATCGAGCCATCCAAGCTGCTCGAGTTCTTCGAATGCCTTCCACATTCCGATCAGACCGACACCACCGCCGGTCGGATAAAAGATAGCGTCCGGCACACGCCATCCAAGCTGCTCGGCGACTTCGAGTCCCATTGTCTTTTTGCCTTCGACTCGGAAGGGTTCTTTCAAACTGGAGACATCAAACCAGCCTTCCGCCTGCTTGCGTTCGCCGACGATGCGCGCGCAGTCGCTGATTAGGCCGTCGACCAGCTTCACATCGCTGCCGTAAGCTTTGCATTCAACAACATTCGCTTCCGGCGCGTCCTTGGGCATAAAGATGTGCGACTCGAGGCCAGCAGCGGCTGCGTAGGCGGCGAGAGCCCCTGCGGCATTTCCAGCAGAAGGAATCGCTAGCTTCTTGAGTCCATAGTGGCGGGCCATGGTCACGGCCATGCACAGTCCGCGAGCTTTGAAAGACCCGGTGGGATTCGCGCCCTCGTCTTTGATCCAGAGATTGGCGCGTCGGCGACTGGCCAGCATCGGAGTGAATCCTTCGCCGAGCGTCACAGGATCGGCTTCCGGCAGCAGCTCGCGATACCGCCACATACTTCGCGGTCGAGCGGCGATCTGCTCGCGCTTTACTCGCGACCGGACAGGTGCGAAATCGTAGCGCACCCATAGCGAGCCACCATCTTTTGGACAGATGGTCTGTGGCGAATCGGCTGGAATCTGCTCGCGGCATTTCGAGCATTCGAAGTAGGCAATAGGGGTTCCGGTAGGTGAACCTGACGTGGAGGCCAGACGCTGAGCTAAAGCCATGCGAAAAGTTTACCAACCCCGGAGAATTTCGCTATTTGGTGATTTCGCGATTGTGTGATTTGGAATCGCGAAATCACGACAGCAGGCAATCGCGAAATGCTCCTGAGGTGGTCGAATCGATGCAACCCAACAGTCCCAAAGTGAATGTTAATATCGAATTGTCAGGCTCCGGGTCCCACGCGATGTAATCTCGCGAACCCCGCCAGGTCCGGAAGGAAGCAACGGTAGCGGGCCAGTGCATGCGCAGTGGGCTCCCCGGCGTCTGGCTACTAGCGGCCTCGCCACGGACCGCCGTTCCCAGTCCTCCGGCGGCCGGATTCAGAACCGGAGACAAAGTTTGAAACAGCTTCAGCGGGCCAAGATCAGCGCCCTGGGAACCTACGTCCCACCGCGTCTTCTCACCAATGCCGACCTGGAAAAAATGGTCGAGACCAACGACCAGTGGATCCAGGAGCGCACCGGGATTCGCCAGCGTCATCTTGTTGATAAGGGCGTAGCCACTTCCGATATCTCATGTGAAGCGGCGCGTCAGGCGTTAGCTAAAGCTGGAGTGCCAGCCTCTGAGCTGGAAGCAATTATTGTCGGAACTGTGACGCCGGACATGGTGTTCCCCGCGACCGCTTGTCTCGTGCAAAACAAGTTAGGAGCGCCAGGGGCCTGGGGATTTGATCTTTCCGCCGCCTGTTCAGGATTCGTCTATGCGCTGCAGTGCGGGGCGCAACTGGTTCAGACCGGATCGCATAAGAAGGTGCTGGTGATCGGTGCGGACACAATGTCGTCGATCATCGACTACACCGATCGCGCGACGTGCGTGATTTTCGGAGACGGAGCTGGCGCAGTGCTTCTCGAGCCAGCGAACGATGGCGAGGACGTCGGATTGATCGATTTCCTCCATGAGGTCGACGGTTCTGGCGCTTGCTCTTTGAATATGCCTGCGGGTGGGAGTCTGCATCCTGCGACCCGCGAAACTGTGGACAAGAAGATGCATTTCGTTCATCAGGACGGCGGCGCGGTCTTCAAATACGCCGTGCGCAAGATGGCCGAGGTCTCCGAGAAAATTCTGGCTAGAAACGACCTCACAGGAGCCGACGTAGTGGCCTTCATTCCTCATCAAGCCAACAAACGCATCATCACTGCCACCGCTGAACGTCTTGGCATGCCAATGGATCGCGTGATCATCAATATCGGCGAGTTCGGCAACACGACTGCGGGAACCATTCCACTCGCAATGCAGACTGCATTAGACGAAGGCAAGCTCAAGAAAGGCGATCTTGTCTTGCTGGCTTCCGTCGGCGCTGGCTTCACCGTGGGTGCAACGCTGCTGCGCTGGGCCTTTTAAGGGGTTCCTGCCTGAACTGTCGGTCCGTGTACTTCCGTGCTGGTCTGCAACGGAAGGGAATTCCCAATCTGATACCTACGTACCTCAATCCTCGCACTTTGTAGTCCTGATTTGCCCCCCGCTGCGGAACAATACCTCTATTCATTTGCATTCGTGGATCCTGTTGATTCTTGAGCGAGAGAGGATACCAGCGTGAAACGTCGTACGTGGATTGCAATCGTTTCGGGCCTGCTTCTGAATTCGTTTGCCTTGGCGCAGACGGCTTCCCATTTTGATCTTTCCGGCAATGTGACTTTCAGCGGTGTCAAACTGGCGAACGCTCCCAGCGCGAGCACGCAGATCGATTCGTTCGGCTGGCAAACTTCCGGAGTCACGCATCTGAACCGCTGGTTCAGCCTAACTAGCCAGTTCGGAAGCAGCTATGCTTCATTGAACTCTCTGCAATTGATCGGTTACACCGGCGCGGGCACGATTGCGCACTACTCGATGCTGGTCGGTCCCAGAGTCTCGATCCCTATGCGCGGACGCGTGAGCCCGTTTGTGGAAGGTCTAGTCGGAGGCGATCGCGCGAGCACAAAGCTGAGCAGTAACGGCATCTCAGTGACAGGCAGGGAACTGGAGCTCGCTTATTCAGTTGGTGGCGGTGCACAAGTTAACCTCAACCGCCGATTTGGCGTAAACGTTGAGGCGCAGTACCTGAACACCGAGCATTCGTTAGCGTTCACTGGCTGGCAGCCTGCGAATTTTCAAATCTCGGCCGGCATTGTGATCCGTATGTTCTCGCACACACCGCAGATCGCGGAGCAGCGTCCAATGCCTTCGCCAACCACAACTGTCAGCGAGCAGCCGTCGATTGCAGCCTCGACAACTAGCGCTCCTACGGAGACAGCCTCCGCACCGATGCCGGTTGCAAGCTTCCAACCGCCATCTACGCCTATCGTTGAACCGGCCGTGGAATCGAAGGCGGCCGTCCTTGCGACTAGAACTCCCCAGCCGCAGCCTGTTATACCCGCGGTTGCTCCTGTGCCGGTCGTCGTCAGCGTCCCGGCTCCGGTTGTGACCGCAAAAGTCGCAGTTCCTACGCCGGCAGTAGTCTCGCAACCGGCACCGAAGCCGGTCGTGGCAGCCGCATCTGTCCCAGTTCCTGCCGCTGCGCCAGTAACTGCAGCTCCGGCTCCTGCGCCTGCACCTCGTGTGGTGGCACAGGCTCAACCGCAGCAGCAACAGCCGTTGTCGCTGGGTGAGTATGCGCGCCGCTTGCGCGAGCAGAAGCAGCGTGAGCGTCAGCAGCAGCAACAATAAACGTAAGCCGAATCCGAGACTAGGGAGTTCTTATGGACTGTCCGCGCTGCAAGAGGACAATCGATGCAAAGACGCGCCGGTGCGGATGGTGCGGCGTTAATGTCCTTCCCGGACAGCACTTGCTCGAAGAATCCGGCGTTGTGCCAATTCGGTCTGCAACTCGCGAGGACGACGACGCTCCCGCTCGCCTGGCTAGCCTTGGTGATCGTTTTCTTGCTCTGATTCTCGACACCGTCGTAGTTTGCGCCGGCTGCTCGCTCATCGGATTGTGGGCGTTCCTCAAATGGGGAATCGTCTCAGGTGGCGAGATGCGCGTGACGCTTGCTACCGTTCTGGTAGGCGGAAGCTTAAGCCTTGTCTTCGGCTTCCTGTACCTCTGGATTCTCGAGGCAGGCCTGGGCAGCACATTGGGAAAAGCCATTTTGGGAATAGGTGTTGTGAATAACTCAGGCCGCAGCGCATTGGCGGCGTCCGCAATCAGAAACGTTCTGCGGGTAGTCGACGGTCTGGCCTTCTACCTGGTGGGAGCGCTCGTAGCAAGCTGTTCGAAATTCCGCCGTCGCATCGGAGACGTCTGTGCCGGAACCTACGTGATCGAAGGCAATCTCTCCCAGTTCATGAGAGCCGTAGCGGTGCTGGCCTGGCTTGCTATTCTTGGTGGCGGAGCGTGGGCCCTGCCTCGTCTGTACGGACAGCCAAAACCCACCGAGCCTCCAAAGCATTTTGCCCGGATTGTCGTTGAGCTAGGGCGTGGCGACAAATCCATCCACGTAAAGACTCCCAACCATCGCATCGAAGTGTCGATGGCAGACGGAACAGTCGAGGCGAATGCGCGGCCCATTTCGGAAGCAGACAGCAAAGCGAAAATCGATGACCAGGACGCGATGCGGGCGCTGCCTTAATTACGTGATCAGGATTTCCTTCGAGCGCAGGTCCTTGATCGTGTCTCGTATCTTGGCTGCTTTCTCGAACTCGAACATCTTCGCCGCTTCTCGCATTTGTTCTTCAAGCTTCTCGATGTATTTATCGAGATCTTCCTGAGAGTTGAAGTCGGGAACCGATTCGATTGCTTCGGTTAGCTCGGTGGCATCGGGATCAACGATCCGAGCCAGAGAATATTCGAGAGGTCTGATGATCGACTCAGGTGTAATGCCGTTTTCTTCGTTATACGCGCGCTGAATGGCACGACGCCGCTCGGTCTCATCCATAGCCCGCCGCATGGAATCGGTAATGGTGTCGGCGTAGAGAATTGCGCGGCCATACAGGTTGCGGGCGCAGCGGCCAATCGTCTGAATGAGCGACCCGCTGGAGCGGAGAAAGCCTTCCTTATCAGCGTCGAGCACGGCGACTAGCGAAACTTCTGGCAGGTCTAGTCCTTCGCGCAGCAGGTTGATGCCGACGAGAACGTCATATTCTCCGCGACGAAGATCACGGAGAATTTTGATGCGCTCGAGCGTCTCGACTTCCGAATGCATATACCGACACCGCACCCCGACCTCGCTGTAGTACTCCGCAAGGTCTTCGGCCATGCGTTTTGTGAGCGTAGTCACGAGCACGCGTTCTCTGCGGTCGATACGCGCGCGAATTTCGTGGAGTAAATCATCGATCTGTCCTTTCACCGAACGAACCTCAACTTCAGGATCGACCAGGCCGGTCGGACGGATGATCTGCTCAATGACGACGCCCGCTGACTTCGTAAGTTCGTATGGACCAGGCGTGGCAGAGACGTAGATTGCCTGGTTCACGCGCGTCTCGAATTCCTCGAATTGAAGAGGGCGATTATCCATTGCTGACGGTAGACGAAATCCGTATTCAACCAAAGTTGTTTTACGTGAGCGATCGCCATGCCACATAGCATGTAACTGCGGAACGGTCTGGTGTGACTCGTCGATAAACAGCAGGAAGTCGCGCGGGACATAATCGAGTAGGGTCGGCGGCGCTTCGCCCGGCAAACGTCCCGAAAAATGGCGCGAGTAGTTCTCGATCCCGTGGCAGTAGCCGACCGACTTGATCATTTCCAAATCAAATCGCGTGCGTTGATGAACACGCTGCGCTTCCACGACACGGCCCTGCTGCTCCAATTCTTTTTCCCACCACGCCAGCTCTTCGAGGATCGATTCGATGGCGCGTTTCTTGCGATCGGGCTGAAGCACGTAGTGGCTCTTTGGATAGATCGGAAGACGTGCATACTTCTGCTTCACCGTGCCAAACAGAGGATCAATTTGGGAAAGTGACTCGATCTCATCGCCGAAGAGCTCGATGCGATAGGCCATGTCATCGTAAGTAGGAAAGATCTCGATGACGTCACCGCGCACGCGAAAAGTCCCACGGCGGAATTCCGACTCGTTGCGGTCGTAGAGAATTTCGACTAGTCGCCGCGTGATGTCCTCGCGCTTGATCTTCTGTCCTTTTTCGAGGAAGAGCAACATTCCGTAATACGCTTCCGGCGATCCAAGGCCATAAATGCAGCTCACTGAGGCCACGATCACGCAATCGCGGCGCTCAAAGAGGGATCGCGTGGCCGAGAGTCGGAGCTTGTCTAACTCGTCGTTGATCGTAGCTTCTTTTTCGATGTAGATGTCGCCTGAAGGAATGTAAGCTTCAGGCTGATAGTAGTCGTAATACGACACGAAATACTCGACGGCATTGTTTGGAAAAAATTGCTTGAACTCGTGGTAAAGCTGCGCAGCCAGCGTCTTATTATGCGCGAGCACTAGCGCCGGACGGTTGAACTTCTCGATGAGCTTGGCCATCGTGTAGGTCTTGCCGGAGCCCGTCACGCCCAGCAAAACCTGATGCTTTTCTCCGCCATAGAGCCCGCGCGAAAGCTCCTCGATCGCTTTGCCTTGATCGCCGGCGGGCTTGTAGTCACTGACTAGTTTGAAATCCATGAACGGCAGACCTCACAGAAAAGATATTTGACGTGTGAGTATCTCCTTATTCTGACACACGCAGGGCCAAGCGCGTCTCATTGTTGGTGAAGGACCTTGACGAGCTTCTTGCCAGTGAGTAGTTGGCTCCATTCGTATGGGCTATCCACCAACACATCCGGAGGCGCGGCTTCAAGCGTGTGTGGAGCAAGTCCATATGTGCAGCCCACGGAATACAAACCGGCATTTTGCGCCGTGAGGACATCAACGTCGGAATCACCGATCAGGATCGTTTCAGAAGGCTCGACATTGGCTTCGCGAAGAAGCATACGAGCGCCAAATGGATCGGGTTTCTTGGTTTCGAAGCTGTTGCCTCCATACACCTGAAAGAAGAATGGATTCATTGCCAAGGCATCCACGATCGCTCGCGAAGGCCCCACCGGCTTGTTACTGAGCACCGCCATCTTGTGCGGAAAAGTTTCGGTCGAGGAAAGAGCGCGCAATGCTTCGAGTACGCCGTCGTAGACATGCGTGTAGTCCAGCTTATGTTTACGGTAATAGTCCAGGAAAAACTGCAGCGCTACATGGACGAAGTGCTCGTCTTTGGGATCGCCGAGAGCGCGTCGCACCAGCATCGGAGCGCCATCACCTATGTATGTTCCGATCACCTCCAATGGCAGCTCATGCCGACCAAAGTGACGGAGCATCGCATTGACGGAATTGCCGAGATCCTGCCGGGAATCGACAAGTGTTCCATCGAGATCAAAAATCAGCAGCCGCAGTTTCCTTACGGGAATCTCACGATTGATCTTCATCAGATGCCAGTGTATCTGACGCAAATTGATTTTAAGGATTCGATAGCAGGCACTGATCGCGAGGCTTAGAAGCTCAGCAGCTCAGGAGCTAGTCTGCGGCCTCGGAATCTCATCGATCTTGGCCGCGAGAATGAAATCGCTTTCCGTGAGCCCGTCGATCTTGTGGGTCCAAATCGTGACGGTCACGCGGCCCCAACGCAGGAGGATGTCGGGATGGTGTCCCTGCTCTTCGGCGACTGCGCCGATTGCTTTCACAAATTCAAGAGCGCTTACGAAGTCAGAGAAGTTGTAGCTCTTCTCGATATGGTGTTCTTCAACGACTTTCCATCCACGCACTTGACGCGCCAGATCAGCGAGTTCTTTGCCTTTGAGCGGAGGAACTCCGCCTTTACAGGGAACGCAGGTTCTTTTCGCAAGCTCGGTCATGCGCTTCTCGTAAGACCTTCAGAACTATAGCGCAAGGCAGCACACGCGGTGAAATCGCAGCGACATTTATAATCACTGTTTTGCGCTGTTTCGCGCATTCGCGCATGTCTGATCTGATCACGACAATTCACTCGTCCGCAGGTGCGGTTGTATTCACTGGACGGGAGAGAGAAGCAACGGATGCAATCATAAAAAGGAGCAAGATGAGCCAGATTCAGGAGATTCGAGCGCGCGAGATTCTCGACTCGCGCGGCAATCCGACGGTTGAATGTGATGTGCTATTGACGAGCGGCACGATGGGACGCGCTGCTGTCCCTAGCGGGGCCTCGACCGGCGAGCACGAAGCTGTGGAGTTGCGCGATAACGATCCGCAACACTATCTCGGTAAAGGTGTTCTGAAAGCCGTGGAGAACATTGAGAGCGCGATTGCACCGGCGTTGAGCGGCATGGACGCGAGCGATCAGCGTGTAATCGATGGGACCATGATCGAGCTCGATGGCACTCCCAATAAGGGACAGCTTGGAGCCAACGCAATTCTTGCAGTTTCGATGGCATGCGCGCGCGCATCCGCAAACGACCTCAAAGTTCCTCTCTACAGGTACCTCGGCGGAGTAAACGCCAACATCTTGCCGGTGCCGATGATGAACATCATCAACGGCGGCGCCCACGCCGATAATAATGTCGATTTTCAGGAATTCATGGCCATGCCGGTCGGCGCGGAAACTTTTGCCGATGCCCTGCGCTGGGGGACAGAAGTCTTTCACACGCTCAAGGGCGTATTGAAGAAGCGGGGCTACAACACGGCGGTGGGCGACGAAGGCGGATTTGCTCCCTCGTTGAAATCGAATGTGGAAGCCG
>DATEMI010000652.1:0-6734 GCA_035275665.1 Terriglobales bacterium
CCCGAAGATCGCTGAAGCTATGCCTGCTCCTGTTTTGCCGAAGCCGAAGATTCCAGAAAAGAAGGTCGTTGAAGGAATTTTCGACTCCGGCAGTTCGGCGAAGCCGACGATCAAGGCTCCGGTTCGCGAAGTCCAGACAGGAGGCTTCGGCGATCCGAACGGAGTGGCAGGGAAGTCGAATCAAGATCGCAAGCTGACCGTCGCCTCAGTCGGGGCATTCGACATGCCTACCGGCCCCGGAAACGGAAACGGCGCAGGCGGGTCCCACGGCAAGCAAGGAGTAGTTGCGAGCGCAGGCTTCGGCGACGGCATGGCGGGAAAGGGCTCCGGAGATCGCGTGCCCAAAGGTGACGTGAGTACTGGTGGATTTGGCGACGCCACCGTTGCGCAAGCGTCAGCGAAGAAAGCGCTCCACGTCGCCGACTCGACTCCAGTGGAGATTCTGTTCAAGCCGCGTCCGGCATACACACCGGAGGCTCGGCAGATGCATATCGAAGGGGAAGTCCTGCTCGACGTGATGTTCGGGGCTTCCGGGCAGATTCGCGTGCTGCGCGTGGTCAGGGGTCTCGGACACGGACTCGACGAATCAGCGCAGCGCGCAGCGCAGCAAATTCGTTTCAATCCCGCGAAGAGAGACGGGCAGCCCTACGACTCCGACGCGGTAGTACATATCGTCTTCGCCTTGGCGGAATGACGTTTCATTTTGGGAGGAATCATGTGGTTAGTTAGAAAGACCTGGATCGTGGCGCTCGCGCTCACCGCGCCCTTCGTTATGGCAGCCTCGGAGCCTTCCGCTCCGCAGGCGAATCCGCAGCGGTCTGCAAACAACGCTATCGTCGATGGCATTTTCTATCGCGAAGCACAGCTGGTACAGACGATGCACAAGTACACGCCGCTTGTCGAGACCTACATTCAGAATACAAAGCCCGATGACGAACTCGGTGAAGTCCCCGTCAGCGACAAATACTTTCTTGGCCGTCTGGTGCTTGATAAGCACGGCATCGGTGACAAGATGTACGACAAAAAGAAAGCCGGCATGTTCACGCGTGTGCTCGATCGGCTAAACAACTTCTACAAAATGAATTACCTGCCGCAGGGATTCATGCAGCTCGTGTTCCTTGGTAACGGCTTTAACAAGCAGAACTACGACCTGAAGTATTTGCGTCAGGAGTTTCTCGGCGACGTACGCACGATGGTTTTCGACGTTGTTCCCCACAAGAAGATCAAAGGCGTTCACTTTGTAGGTCGCATCTGGGTCGAAGATCAGGACCACAACATCGTCCGGATCAACGGCACCTATGAGCCACAGCGCAGCGGCAACTTCTATTTCCACTTTGATAGCTGGCGTACCAACATGCAGCCCGGCCTATGGCTGCCAGCGTTTGTCTACACCGAAGATGCCGATGTGAAGTACGACCTCGTGCGCAAGATCAACATGAAAGGGCAGACGCGCCTGTGGGGATACGACCTGAAGCACTCCGGCCAGCAGACGGAATTCACCGACATGCAGGTGGAGTCGGTGAAGGACGTGAGCGATCGCAGCGGCGATGGCGCTAACGAGATCAGTCCCATCGAGAGCCGCCACAAGTGGCAGCGTGAAGCCGAAGACAACGTGCTCGATCGCATGGAGCGGGCCGGAGTCCTCGCGCCTCCGGGAGAAGTAAGCAAAGTGCTGGAAACTGTCGCCAATAATCTGGAGATCACCAACAACCTGAACATCCAGCCTGAAGTGCGCTGCCGCGTGCTTCTTACAACCCCTCTCGAATCATTCACGGTGGGTAACACTATCGTGCTGAGTCGTGGGTTACTCGACGTGCTACCGGATGAAGCTTCGCTGGCGATGGCAATCTCGCATGAGCTGGCGCACATTGCTCTCGGCCACTCGGTAAACACGAAGTACGCCTTCAGTGACCGCCTGATCTTTCCCGACGAAGATGTTATGCAGAAGGTCAGCATGGAACGCAACGAAGCTGATGAGGACGCCGCTGACAAGAAGGCAGTCGAGTTGTTGCGGAACTCGCCTTACAAAGACAAGCTCGCGAATGCCGGTCTTTTCCTGCGCGCACTGCAGGCGCACTCCGAGGAGCTGCATTGGCTTATCAGTCCCAATTTCGGAAACAAGATGGCAAAAGGGGGCGATGTGCTGCGCATGGAGTCGCTCATCCAGAGGGCTCCGGCTTTGAAGGTTACTGACGTTCACCAGATTGCCGCGTTGCCTCTTGGCAGCCGTATCAAGCTCGATCCATGGGACGATCACGTGGCCCTGAAAAAGGCCAAGCCGGAGGCAGTAATGTCCGCGCGTGACAAGTTGCCGTTCGAAGTCACTCCGATGATTCCCAATCTGGTACGCATGAATCAGACGAATGAAGTTGCACAGAACGCAGGAGCAAGAGCCCAGTAGATAGTGCGCGTCGCTTCGCAACGTGAACGTCATGAAGATAAAGTCTGCGAAATCACTAGTTGAGTTCGCCGTTACGGCGTTGGTCTGTCTCTCTCTATGTGGATGCCTAGCGTTGAGCGGATCGAACAACGCGAACGGCGCGGGCGGAGCAAACGGTGCTGGTCCTGCGACCGGAGGGACTAGTGCATTTCCTCCAGTGCCGCCAACACCGGGACCGAACAATGGTCCGACCGGGGACCTGAGCCCGATCAATCACATTATCTTTATGTCGCAGGAGAACCGCTCGTTCGATACCTATTTTGGGCACTTGAACGACTATCGCTCATCCCAGGGCTTACCGACAGACGTGGATGGCATGCCTGCGAATGCTGCTAATCCTGCGTTCGATGGAACCATCGTTCCCGCCTTTCACCTGCAGACCATGTGCGTGGAGAACACGAGCGCCGATTGGGCTACCAGTCATATCGATTTCAACCGCTTCAACGAAAGCTCCGACACGCCGACGATGGATGGATTTGTGGTGCAAGCTGGAGCCGCTGCGATGGGGCAGGGAAGCCAGGACACGGTTGGCAGGCGCGCGATGGGCTACTACACCGCAGCTGATCTGCCGTACTAC
The DNA here is from genome assembly GCA_035275665.1 of Terriglobales bacterium. Classification (GTDB taxonomy): domain Bacteria; phylum Acidobacteriota; class Terriglobia; order Terriglobales; family Acidobacteriaceae; genus Gp1-AA112. The sequence goes on from DATEMI010000652.1 coordinate 3,018, forward strand.
TACTTCATGGCGAGTCAGTTTGCGACGTCGGACCGTTGGTTTGCTCCGGCGCCTACTGAGACGGAAGCCAACCGGCTGTACCTGGTCGCAGCGACATCAGTCGGACACGTTCATCGTCCAACCCAGCAGGTGAGTGCAAAGACGATCTTTGATCTGCTCGATACTAAGAACATTTCATACAAGATCTACTACATGGATCCGCATCTTGATACGGAGCTTGACGATTTTGCCGGATTCATGGCGACGCACGCGAACAGATTCTTTCCGCTGACCCAATACTTTACCGATCTACAAAACGGAACGCTGCCGCAGGTATCGTACATAGAACCGGGATTTACGGACGGCAACGACGAGCATCCCGGACTGGGGAATGATATTCAGGATGGCGCGGCAGCGACGGCGAAGATCATCAATGCTCTGATGGCGAGCAGCGCATGGAAGGACTCAGCATTCGTCCTGGTCTATGACGAGGGCGGAGGCTTCTACGACCATGTACCTCCGCCAACGAATGTGCCATCACCTGACGGCATTTTGCCGCAGGACCTGATCACCACGAATCCACCGGACCCAAAGGGCGACTTCACCCGCTATGGTTTCCGCGTGCCGATGATGGTGATATCACCATTCACGAAGAAGCATTACGTTTCGCACACGGTGACCGACAGTACCGCGGTGTTGAAGATGATCGAAGCCCGTTTCGGACTTCCCAATCTGAACCATCGCGACGCGGCAGGCATGGACATGAGCGAGTTCTTCGATTTCCTGAACAAGCCGTGGGGGACTCCGCCCACGCCGCCGACTCAGCCTACTAATGGTCCATGCCGCGATAGCTTGCCTTAGCTCAACGGACCTTCGAATCAGTTGAGCTCGCGTTGACGCTAGCCGTTGCAGCCCCGCGAATCACTGGTAGGGTCACGCTCTGCACGGCCGATGGATCGTCGCGCAGTTTCAAGTACAAAGAGGTCGTGCTTGATGCGGCGCTGGGACGAGGCACTTCAAGCGTCGTGCCCGTAAACCCGTCCGGTACCTGAGCGTTGTCGTTGAATTCAGGGCTGGTTGAAACGGCCGAAACCAGAAACAGGTCCGAGCCACTCAATATGCAATTCTTTGCCGTGGCCAGTGGGCAGCGAATTTCTTTTAGCGCAGGCAGTCGAACCAACGTGCCGAGGTTTTGCCAATCCCCGGAGGTTCCGTTCGCGTCAACGGCCCGGAAGCGCAGTGGACCAAAAGCGGAAGCGCCGAAGGTCTTCGCGGGATCGAGCACTCCTAAAGCGGTTTGCGCGTCCTGCAGAACGAGCGTCCCGCCGTCGAGACTCAGGACGGTTCTGAATGACTCATCAGCGGCAGCGACTTCGATCTTCAACGCACGTGGAAAGGTTTCCGGCGAAACAGCTTTTACGAAGAAGACGATGCGTCCCGTCGTCGGCAAATCATCTGGATTGCCAAGGTGGACTGCCCGCGGAGATGCTTCGTCTTCCTGCACACCCTTGCTGATCAGCGCAACCCGAGGACGCGCGGGCAGCACCGTAGCGAGCGTGGAGAAGGTTCGGCCATCTTTCAGCGTTACACTCGCTGTGAATTGCTGCGGCTTGATGTTAACGGTGTTTGAATCGGTCTTGAGTGCGAGTTCATCGTATCCATTGTTGCGATGAAATGCACCAGGGCGGAACTTCATTCCGTACAGTTCGAGTGCCGAAACCTGGTCGAGACGCTTGCCCTCGAGTTGCCCGACGGCGTCGCCGGCGTTCAGCGTGAACCTATCGAACTGCGCTGCCTCGGAATAAGTCTGGACCGTAACTTGGTCGGACTTCTTTATTCCGTGTTGGGCGATCTCGATGGTGAGCTTTCCGGGTTTGGAATCCGAGAGCGGAACATCAAGCTCCATCTCGTCAGCTTTGCTGGCCTTCCACGTGAGCTTCGTGCTCTTTCCGGATTCATCACGTGCGGTTACGCTGCTCACGCAAGTTAAATCCTGACCATCAACACGCAATTTGTCGTTGCGTCCGACGACGAGAGACATAGCATCGTTTGATTGCACGCCCCAGGGTTGCGAACGCGAGCTCCTCAACTGAAACTGCGGACCGCGGTAATGATCAAAGCCCCACATGCCCACGATGGTTGCAGTCGTCTCCAGATTCAGTGCAGACGCGTCCACTCTCGTCGTATCTACGATGAAGCCGCCCTTTGCAGGATCTGTCTGCAGCGGGAGATGGAATGTCTTACCGTGCTTGTCCTGCACTTGCAAAGTTAGGTCATGGGCGAGATTGCTGGCGAAAACCAGCGGCGCGCCTTGGGTGGGCAGCAGCAGCGAAGGCATTTCCGCGCAGTACTGTTGTTTCGCGTCGATCGGCTGCAGCGGCGGGAATTGCGCTTTCTGCACCGGTGGCAGAGCCACGACGAGCACCGACTGTGGTTTGCGGAACGAAGGCGGGTTATTCAGCTTCAGATTCACCGAATCCTTTTCGGGAATTGCCAAAGCGGGAATATAGACATACTGCGCAGTGTGGATTGAACTCATGATGCGCGCCAGATCGACGACGGCGCCAACGTAAGCGCTGTAGGCTCCTCCGCCCCCGAGACGCGAATAGCTGAGCTGATTCATTAAATCGGCGGTTGCGCCGTTCGCGAGCTGTGCGACCATTGACTGGCTGTGCGCGTCATCGAGCACAAGATCATCTTTGTGCTGTGTAAGGCATGCAGCCTGCTGCTCAGCCGGCTTATCGAAGCACTGCTGATCGATTTTGATTTTGAGGCTGCGCGCCAAGAGAGCCGATTCAGGCTGCAAGGCTGATGGATTGGATTCAGAGATCGTCTTAATCTCATCGAGATAACGATCTAGCCGCATGCGATCGAGACTAGCCTGTTGCAGATCTTGAGCGGCGCGGACAAAAGCACCTGGACGCCCGCGCACCGCCGAACGCAGCGTGCTGAAGTCTCCCCCCGTTTCGGGAGCGAAGAAGACGAGCGCCTGCTCGGCCTCTTTCGGTACCGTTACAAATGCGCCTTCCTGCCGAACAGAAGGGTCCCAGCTTTCGATTTTGGTGAACCACTCATCCGGCGGAGGATTGGTCGCCCCGCGGAGGAAGGCAACGATCAGCAGATAATGCGTCGATTGGCTCTCGGGAAAATCTGGATGCAGCCATAGACGATCTCCTGCTTCGAGATTCGGGACCTGTGAGATAGGGAGAGTCTTCCCAGCGCGCTCGACGTGAACGTCGAGTTTGGGGCCATCGAGATCGAAGCCGGGCGCATCGGCGTGCGCCATTACCGAGGCCATGCACACAAGAACAGCCAGTACGAATCGAGCAAATCGCATTCTTGTCCATTTTATGGGAGTCTGAGTTCTGCATTGGCGGGTTAAGACTTAAAGCCTCGTGCCTTGAGAGTTTCGTCTTAACACTTTCAGAGCAGTTGCGCGTAAGTGTCTGAGGCCCTAGGCTTGTGCGTGCGTTTTTCCATGGGCAAATTCTTTTCGACTGTGCTTGCCGCAATTGGACTTTCTTCAATGGCGCTATTCCTGTCCCGGCACTGGATGCCGTCCGCTGCGACAAAGCACGCGCCGACCTTGGACGCACAACTCCATTGGACGCTCATCGACGCCGGCGTAATCTTCCTGATCGCGCAGTTCGTGTTGGCTGCATTCGTGTGGAAATTTCGCGCACGTCGCGACGGGAAAACGAGGAGCTTTCCAGCAGGAGTTCGGATCGCAATCCTCAT